>JAGCXZ010000035.1 GCA_017961065.1 Lachnospiraceae bacterium | reverse complement strand
TTCTCCTCGTCCACGAGATTCTCGTAGAGACGAACCGTTGCAGGGATCGCGTTTGCGGCATTCACCCAGTGGATCGTGCCTTTGACTTTCCGTAAGGCAACGCCGCCTCTGGTCGCGGGATCGTAGGTGCAGTGCACAACGGTGACATTCCCGTTATCATCCTTTTCGCACCTCGTACAGGGCACAAAATATGCATTCATCAGACGGACTTCATTGCCGGGGAACAGGCGGAAATACTTCTTCACCGGCTCCTCCATAAAGTCGTCTCTCTCAATATACAGTTCCCGGCTGAACGCGATCTTGCGCGAACCCAGCGCCTCGTTCTCAAGGTTGTTGGGAATGTCAAAATACTCCGTTTCGCCTTCCGGGTAATTGTCGATCACAAGTTTCACCGGATCCAGCACCGCCATCATGCGCGGACGCTTCAACTTCAGATCCTCTCTGATGCAGTATTCGAGCATTCCGTAATCCACGGAAGAATTGGCCTTGGACACGCCGCAGAGCTCCACGAACTTCTTGATGGATTCGGGTGTGAACCCTCTTCTGCGCAGCGCCGCGATGCTCACCAGTCTCGGATCATCCCAGCCGTCCACGATCCCGTCTTCCACAAGCTTCTTGATGTAGCGCTTGCCGGTCACAACGTTCGTCAGATAGAGCTTCGCGAATTCGATCTGTTTGGGCGGATGCGGATATTCCAGTTCCTTAACCACCCAGTCATACAGCGGTCTGTGGTCTTCAAATTCGAGCGTGCAGATGGAGTGCGTAACGCCCTCTTCCGCGTCCTCGATCGGATGGGCAAAATCATACATCGGATAGATGCACCACTTATCACCCGTGTTGTGATGCGTCATATGCGCAACGCGGTAGATGACCGGATCGCGCATGTTGATGTTGGGCGATGCCATGTCGATCCTGGCGCGCAGCACCTTCTCGCCGTCCCCATACATCCCGTTCTTCATGTTCTCGAAAAGCGTGAGGTTCTCTTCCACGCTGCGGTTGCGGTAGGGCGACTCCTTGCCCGGTGTATCAAACGTGCCGCGATACTCCCTGATCTCATCCGCGCTCAAATCGCAGACATAGGCTTTGCCCTTTTTGATCAGTTTGATCGCGCCTTCGTACATCTTGTCAAAATAATCGGACGCAAAAAACAGCCGGTCCTCGAAATCCGCGCCAAGCCACTTCACATCCGCCGTGATCGATTCCACAAATTCCGTTTTCTCTTTCGTGGGATTCGTATCGTCAAAACGCAGATTGAACTGACCGTTGTATTCCTGCGCCAGTCCGTAATTCAAAAGGATCGATTTGGCATGTCCGATGTGCAGGTAACCGTTGGGTTCGGGCGGAAATCTGGTACAGATCTTGTCGTAACTGCCTTCCTCCAGGTCCTGATCTATGATCTGCTCGATGAAGTTGCGCGAGACAACCTCCTGCTCCTCTGTATCCTGTGTGTTATTTACGTCCATGAAAATCAAACTCCGTGTATCGTTCAGAATAGTTACATTATACTTTGAAATTGACGGATGTGCAAGTGATAGACTGCAATATGCCTTGTATTTGCATATCTCATACGATATACTATTTAGTATATCCGAAGCACCTTTTGACGCCGTAAAACGGACCGGCTGCTTAGGATCGGAGAAGGAGGGCTTCGCAGGAGCAAAGCCCTGCCGAAGGAGGGTTACAAATGAAGGTTAGAAAAGCAGAGGCCGGCGAGGTCCTGTTTCAGGAGGGAGAAGCCAACAAGCTGCTTTCTGTTGTCACCGACGGAAAAGTCTCCATGCGCAATTCCGAGAGCAGCGGGAGCGCTGAGAAAGGCTGTATCCTTGGCATCCCCGAGGAGGGCGGCATCTACTATCCGTTCACCTGCACTGCCGAAACACCGGTAACGCTTTATCAGTACGATTACCAGTCTTACGATGATCTTTATGCAATGCTTACCACCAATCAGGATGCATGCGGCCTGATCGCCTGCTGCTTTGCGCAGGTCTTTTCCGCACAGATCAATTCCTATCAGTCGATCATCTCCTCGTGCCAGACTTTATACGATACGATCATGGAAGAGTATGATGCGTATAAGGAACTCTGCGGCAAATTGCAGGCAACCCCCAGTGATCTTCCGGGGCTGTCGCAGCTGTCCGATTTCCGCTCCAAGACCGAGATGGAAGACTGGGTCATCGATTACTACGCATCGATCGGTTCCACGGCTCCGGCCAAGTGGAAAGCTTTCTACGAGAAGGATGTGAAAATGGCGGCCGGCTTTATCCTGCGCTGCGGCCGGGATCTGAAAGCTCTGCTCTCCGACATCCATTCCCTGTCCGTGCATCTCGAGATGATCTGTGATCTGATCATCAGCGAATACAAGATCGACCTGTTCACGTTCTGTCTGCAGCTCATGGAGGACGCGATCGCAAAACAGGTTGATTATTCACCCGTATCCGATATCATCGAGCGCATCATCGAGACCATCGAGCAGACATCCTGCATCGATAAAGAGCTTGCGCATGCGCGCTTTGCGGAATACCGGAACCTGATCCCGAAGCAGAAGATCGAAACCTCCGGCGGCTCGGTCGACGGCGTCGATCAGGAACGGCTCGACAAGATCAGGGAATCCCTCGCATCCGCTTTGGATACGATCCTCGAATATGCCGGGCTTAGCGCTGACGAGCATTCCGCGTTCAAGAAGCTGATCCAGAAATTCACGGCGGCATCCGACCGTTCCTCCACGGAGGACGAGATCAGAGCGCTGCGCAAAAATATCACGGCACAGTTCTATGACCTCTACAGGAAGGCGTTCTTCAAGAGTCTGTACAACCATGCCGCCATTCCGACCATACTTAAGATGTTCTTCTACTTCGGATTCGTGGATCCCGCGCTTTCCGGACCCGACAACGCGCTCTACCTCTATCTTCTGGCCGAGCAGATCAAGCCGGACCCGCAGGGGGGCATCTTTACCTTCTTTGACTGGCTGCTGCTGATCTATGAGGGGAAAAAGGATCCGAGCGTAAACGAATTCAATGAGGACTACATCACCTATCTGCACAAGCAGAAGATCTCCAAGGCCATCACCGAGACCGAGGAAGCCGAAGCCTTAAAGGACGGTGTGCGCCGCGTTAACTACGAGTTTGACAACATGTTCCGCTCCGTCAACAAGATCATCTCCGGACACATCACGACCTTCTGTCCGGTCTTCTCGGATCATGAACTCTACAAGCCGCTGGATGCGATGCTTGTGAACTTCACGGCCGTACATTCGATGATCGACAGAGTGCGCGACATTGATTTTTCCTGCTTCTATCGTGAAATGACCTATACGGCGCCCGAAC
>JAGCXZ010000326.1 GCA_017961065.1 Lachnospiraceae bacterium | reverse complement strand
TTGACGGCAACGACCGCGTTATCCTCGGCAGTACCCAGCCCGACCTCGTTTATGGTTTCTCCACTCAGTTGCGCTGGCGTAATTTCGACCTCTCAGCCTCGTTCGCTGGCAGCTACGGTGGCAAGCTCTACATAGACCGGGTTATCATAGCAGTGGTCACCATGGCCAGTATTGCGTATACGACCGTGAGTATTCTGGACCACTGGGAATTCTGGACGGCACCGCTCCTGCTGCTCGGAGCAGTCGCGCTCTGGATCATGCATATAACGCAGAGAACGGAGGAGCGCTACAGGCAGGCGCTTTACCTGCTCTACGGCATGGTCATCACGTTCTTCCACGGCGTGCATGAAACCAGTTTCTTTGATGTGCCGATCGTTGCTGTTCTGATGCTCGTGCTGTTTTCGCTTCTGAACCGTCTCGTCATGCTGGATCTGATCCTTGCGGAGTTCTTCATCCTCATGGGGATCCAGGTCGTGCTGGATGCGCAGAGGGGAAGCAAAAAGCTTGAGACCTGGTCGATCCCGAGCCTTGCGCTGCAGGTGGCGGTTGTTCTGCTGGTGTTCTATTTCTGCAGGGTCATGATCAAGAACCGGCAGGAGTATGAAGACCTGCTCGCGGAAAACACGAAGGAAATGGATGCGAACGCAAACGACATGGATGATTTTCTGACCAACGTATCGCATGAACTCAGAACGCCCGTCAACGTGGTCAACGGCATGTCTTCCCTTGTCCTCAAAAAACACGAGAGCGAAGAGGTGGCCGCGATCCGGCAGGCGGGTATCAGACTGTCGTACCAGATCGAGGACATCCAGGATTATACGGAGATCCAGAGAGACAGCGTGCTGCTGGAAGAAGAGAACTATATGTGCACATCGCTGATCAACGATGCGGTGGCCGGATTTAGGAATCATGAAAAGCGTGACGAACTGGAGCTGGTCGTGGATCTCGATCCGAAGGTTCCGACGCTGCTGTACGGAGACATCAAGAAGCTGCACAAACTCTTCCGCCATGTACTCGGAAATGCCCTGAAGTACACCGCGGAAGGCGGCGTGTATATGAGAGTGTTCGCCCTGCCCAAGGAATACGGCGTCAACCTCTGCATCGAAGTGCGGGATACCGGGATCGGCATGTCCAGGAAGGATCTTTCCTCTCTTTCGCAGGGCATGTATCAGGCCAATAAGAAGCGTAACCGGAGCACGGGCGGCATCGGTCTGGGCCTTCCCATCGTGTACGGCTTTGTTCATAAGATGGGCGGGTTTGTCAAAATAGAGAGCGTGAAGGGAGCCGGCACCACGGTACGGATCGCGATCCCGCAGAAGGTTGTGGACGATATGCCGTGCCTGCGCCTTGGCAGCAGCTTTACGGGAGACGTGCTCTTCCATGTGAACCCCGAAAAATACAAGGTTCCCGAAGTCAGGGATTTCTACCGCGACATGGCCACGAATCTGGCGAGCGGCCTGAACTGCTCCCTGTATTCTGCCTCCTCCGCGGCCGAGGTCGCCAGACTGATCGACAAGCTCAATGTAAAATACATCTTCATGGGCGAGGACGAGTACGAAGCCGATCCGCAGTACTTTGAAAAACTGAGCGAAGAGGGCATTGTTGTGGCTGTCTCCGCGCATTCCGGCTTTGAGAAACCGCATGGCAGCAGGATCATTTTAATGCCCAAACCGCTTTACGGATTCCCTGCAACCAAGATCTTAAACGAAGGCACATCCTCCGCTGACATCGAGCACGACGAACGCGAAGGAAAGGTCGATTTCAGCGGCCTGCGCACACTGATCGTGGATGATGAGCCGATGAACCTGATCGTCGCAACGGGCCTGTTCCGTGAATACCACATGATCACCGAAACGGCACAGAGCGGCAAGGAAGCGATCGAAAAATACCGTTCCAGGGATTATGATGTGATCTTCATGGATCACATGATGCCGGAAATGGACGGTGTGGAAGCCATGAAACGGATCCGCAGCATCGGCGCGGAGACCGGAAAGGTGCCGCTGATCATCGCGCTGACGGCCAATGCGGTCAGCGGAGCGAGAGAGATGTTCATGCGGGAGGGCTTTGACGCGTTCATAGCCAAACCGATCGATACGGGTGATTTTGAGAGAACGCTGAAGACGGCACTGATCCGCAGCGGCGGTACGCGCTCCGGCGCCGGCAGTGCTTCCGAAGGGGGTGAGCTGTCATGAACCCGATCAGGAGACTGTTTAAACTCATCCGGAAAAGCAGCAAAAAGATCATCGACAGGATCAAGGATCCGACCAGGGATTTCAAGGAACGCGTCTTTATCCTGCTGACACTTGTGACGGACATCGTCGTGATCCTGGCGGTCATCGGCGATCTGATCTACGGAGAGAGCATCGTTGAGATCCTTGCGCTTTGCGGCACGATCGTCTTTGTTCCCATCATGACGCTGATCATGGTGAAACTGGATAAAGTCAGGATCGCAGCCAGGATCATTGTCGTCATGCTGACCTTTGTGATCCTGCCCGTCGTATTCTACTTCGGCGGCGGCGTGGAAGGCGGCGGCGTATTGTGGATCATCTTTTCATGCCTCTATATCGGCCTGGTCTTAAGCGGCTGGTGGAGGGCCGTGATGCTTGGGATCCTGACCATCGAAACGATGGGATTTTACGTGGATGCTTATTTTCATCCCGAACACGTCGTGCAGCATTCACGCGATATCTTCTACATGGATTCCATGGTCTCCATCATCATCGTCGGCTTCGTCTGCTGTATGATGGTATGGTTTGAGGAATGGCTGTTCCGTGCGGAAAATAAAAGGGCCAGGGAGGAAGCGGAAAAGGTCGAGGAGATGATCCGCTCCCAGAACCGCTTTTTCTCGAGCATGAGCCATGAGATCCGTACGCCGATCAACACGATCCTGGGCTTGAATGAGGTCATCCTGCGTCAGGAGGACGCATCCGATGAGATCATAAAGGATGCCGGCAATATCCAGGGCGCAGGCAGGATGCTGCTGACGCTGATCAATGATATCCTCGATTTCAGCAAGATCGAGGCCGGCAGCATGGACATTGTTCCGGTCGATTACAGCGTCGGGAATCTGATCTCGGAGATCGTGAACATGATCTGGCTGAAGGCACAGGAGAAGGGCCTTGATTTTCGCGTGGATGTTGACCCGAAGGTACCGTCAGGTCTCTTCGGCGATGAAGTGCGTATCAAACAGGTTCTGATCAACCTGCTGAACAATGCCGTCAAATATACGAACAAAGGGTCTGTGGCCATGCATATGGAGTCCGAGACCATCGGGGACAATCAGGTGAGACTCTTGATCTCCGTAACGGACACCGGGATCGGGATCAAGCAGGAGGCACTGCCGTACCTGTTTGACGCGTTCAAGAGAGTGGATCAGGCCAAAAACAGAAATATAGAAGGAACGGGGCTCGGACTCTGCATCGTCAAACAACTCGTGGGACTGATGGGCGGTGAAGTGAGCGTCAACAGCGTGTATACGCAGGGCTCCACCTTTACCGTGAGCTTTGTGCAGAACATTTCCAACCCCGAATATGTGGGTGATATCAGTATCTCGGGTTCGGGCGAGACGCATCTGAGGCAGCGCTACGAACACCGGTTTACCGCGCCGGAAGCAAGCATCCTGATCGTGGATGATAACGAGATGAATCTGGAAGTGGAGAAGAAGATGCTGGATGGTACGAAGATCACGGTCGACACGGCCTCCGGCGGAAGGGCAGCGCTCGAGAGAACGCTCCGGATGCATTACGATGTCATCCTGATGGATCATCTGATGCCGGAAATGGACGGGATCGAATGCCTGACCAGGATCAGAAGCCAGATCGGCGGCCTGAACCTGGATGTGCCGATCATCGCCTTAACGGCGAACGCCGGATCGGAAAGCCGCGAACTCTATCATGTGAGCGGATTTGACGGATACCTTGTGAAACCGGTTTCCACCAAACAGCTTGAGGAAATGCTCCTCCGGCATATCCCCAAAGAGAAGATCAATGAGAAAGCGTCCGAGGAATTATCCGGGGAGGCAATGAACACGGCCAGCGGGTATCGCAGGAAGATTCCGGTCATGATCACGACGAGCAGCGTGTGCGATCTGCCCGAGGCGGTCTGCAGGCAGCTGCGGCTGGATATCCTGCCGTTTTCCGTACATACGGCAGAAGGCGTGTTCCGCGACGGGATCGATCTGGACTGCAACGAACTCGTCCGTTACATGGAAACGCATGACACGCCCACGTATTCCGTCACACCGCCCGTGGAGGAATACGTTGAGTTCTTTGCTACAGAGCTGAGCAAGGCGCACCAGGTCATCTACATTGCCGTGACGACGAGCATGAGCGACGATTACAGCAAGGCCTGCGAGGCGGCAAAATCATTCGAGAACGTTGAAGTCATCAATTCCGGATTTTTATCTTCCTCCATGGGTTTTCTGGTCATGCTTGCGGCAAGGCTCGCGCAGCAGAACGAGCCGCTTGAGAAGATCGCGCGCGAGATCCGGGAAATGCGGAAGAAAGTCCACTGCAGTTTCGTGCTTGCCGATACGGAATTCATGACCAGACACAACCGGATCAGCGAACGGACAAACATGATCATGAAGACGATGTGGTTAAGACCTTCTCTGGAGATCAGGAACAACTACACCGGTATCGGTCATATCTACATGGGATCCAGAATACCGTGCTATCTCCGCTACATCAGGCATACGCTGCGTACAAGCATGCATGCCGATAAGGAACTTCTGTTTGTGACATATGTGGACATTCCGGAAGACGGCCTGAAGATGATCGAGGAAGAACTGAAAAAGCGTGCGCGCTCTGAGCAGATCATCTTCCAGAAGGCATCGGCCGCCGTGTCGTGTAATTGCGGACCGGGTACCTTCGGCCTGCTCTTTGTGGACAAAGGCAAGACACCGTATCATCTCGGCAGCATGATCCCGCATTCGCAGGAAGACAGTGAGAGTGGCAAAGAGGAGCGAATGACCGAAGAGATCGAGACTGCATCCGGCAGGGAACAGAGCACGGTGAGCGAGGAGAAACTCGCCTGGTATGAGACGATCCCCGGCATAAACGGGCAGGCAGCGCTCAAGAACAGCGGCTCGGAGGAAACGCTCCGGTTCGTACTCAAGGTATTTTATGACTCGATCCCCGAGCACTCCCGTGAGATCGAGGAATACTACAATGCCGAAAACTGGGAAAACTACATGATCAAGGTGCATGCCTTAAAGAGTTCGTCCCGGCTGATCGGTGCGGAAGAGCTCGGCGAGGATGCTTACAAGCTGGAGATGGCTGCCAAGGAGAATGATATTGATTATATCAGTCAAAATCATGGCAGGGTGATGCAGGACTACAAGGAATACCGTGCCTTCCTTGAGGAGATCTGCGCCGGCATGAGTTCCGGCGAGGCAGCGGATAAACCGGTTGCGGACAGTGCCTTCATGGAAAGTTTCTTTGAGATGATCGGGGAAGCGGCCCGCGCTATGGATACGGGCAAGATGGACGAAGTGTTTGCGGAGATCGCGGACTATACGATCCCCGAGCAGGATGCGGAGATCTATCGTTCTCTGAAAGAAAAATATGATTCCTTTGACTATGAAGGAATGTTATCATTATTAGAGACAAGGACGGTGGGAGAGAATGGTTGAAGAGTGCATTACGATCATCAGAACGCAGGAGAGCATGGTGGTCCGCGGGATCGCCAAAAAACTGCAGGAAGAAGGGTTTGCGACCGAACTGGTCGATGATGATCCGGACAATGTTCTATCGCAGTGGGGACATACCACACTCTTCATCTGCTATCTGGCAGAAAGGATCCTGGATAACCGCGTCGCGGTCAGGAATCTGGAGCGGATCGCGGAGATGTTAAGGGAACGCGGCAAAAAAGCGATCGTGATCGGAGAGGAAACCTTCCGGGAAGACCTTTACAATGCCATTCCCGCACTGCGCAGCCAGATCTGGATGAAGCGGCCGGTTGAGATCGGCATCCTTGTCATGACCGTAAACAAGGCATTAAAGGAAGCGACAATGGGATCATCCCGGAAGAAGATCCTGCTTGTGGATGATGACCCGGCCTATGCCAAGATCATCCGGGAATGGCTTAAGGGCATTTACCATGTGGACATCGTGACGGCCGGAATGCAGGCGATCACTTATCTGGTACAGAATGCGGTGGATCTGATCCTGCTGGATTATGAGATGCCGATCGTTGACGGACCGCAGGTATTGCAGATGCTGCGCAGCGAACCGATGACGGCCGGGATCCCCGTGATCTTTCTGACGGGCATCGGCACCAAGGAAAGTGTTGCACGCGTCATGGCTTTAAAGCCGCAGGGATATATTCTGAAAACAACGACCAGAGATGAACTGATCGAAAAACTGTCCGCGTTTTTTGCAAGACAGCATACATGAGGAGGAACATGAAAAAGAGAAATCTTTGGATCGCGCTCCTGCTTGCTGCGCTGCTTTTACCGGGCTGCGGCACGACGGGAGGAGACAAGCCGGATCCCGCAAACGATCTGGAATACATCAAAAACAAAGGCAGCCTGATCGTGGGCGTAACGGAATTTGCACCGCTTGACTACAAGGTGCGTGACGAGTGGACGGGGTTTGATGCCGACATGGCCAAGCTGTTTGCCAAACGTCTCGGCGTGAGCGCTCAGTTCCGGGAGATCGAGTGGGACCGGAAGGCCGAGCTCTTAGAGAGCGGAGAGATTGATGTGGTCTGGAACGGCATGACCAGAACGGAAGAGGTGGAAGCGCTCATGAGCTGCTCTGCATCCTATCTGAGCAATTCCCAGGTTGTCGTCATGAAAAGCGAGAGCCAGGCCGTCTTCAAGTCCATCGAAGACTGCGACAAGCTTTTATTTGCCTGTGAGAAAGGCTCGATCGCAAAAACGCTGCTGACGGAACTGAAATACCGCTATAAGGACTATGATACACAGCAGGCTGCGCTGCGGGCAGTGAATGCGCAGGATGCGGATGCCGCGGTCGTGGACAGGAACCTGGCCGCCGGCATGACGGGGCCGGGCAGCACGTATGAGTCCTTAACCTACGGTATCCCGCTCAATGAAGAGGAGTACTGCGTCGGCATGCGCAAAGGATCGGATCTGTGTCCGGAAGTGAATCATTTCTTCACCGAATCGGGCACGAACGGCGTGCTGTATCAGACGGCAAGCCGCTACAATCTGGAGCATGCACTGGTCACGGAGGCCGGTAAGTAGACGTCTGCCAAAGACAAACGAGTGACTGATTTTGAACCGGGTTAGAGGAGGAGACATGATATGGGCAAATGGATGACAGGTGTAAAGCGTATGCTGACAGGGCTTCTGAGTGTTGCGATGATCGTAACGGCGCTGCCTTCGTATACCTTTGCGGCGGAAATCCCGGCAGATGATACGGCACTTGCCGTGGAGTCTCAGATGCCGGAAGAGACGGAAGATTATGTTGAGATCCCTGCAGCAGACGGGCAGGAAAATCCGGAAACTGCTCCCGAAGAGGAAGCTGATCCGGAAATACCTGCGGACGATGCGGAAGACCCTGCGGTTTACGAAGAGATCGAACCTGCAGAGGATGATGCTATGGCTGAGGGGGAACTCCCTACGGATGAGGCTCCTGCAGAGGAAGATGCGGAGCCGCTGCGCAGTGCAGGTGATGCGACCGCGAATATTGTTACGATGGAAGGTTTCGAACTGGATCCGAGAGGATTCGTTGTGGATTACCGTGACGGAGATGTGGAGGCCTATTTTGCAACGGCAAATGCCACGGAAAAAGAAGATCAGTATGTGATCAAAAATAAGGTGAAGGCCGTGACTTTCACAGTCACAACACCGCTTGCATATGAGCCGGATGTTAACCTGTGTGAGGTGGATGATGACGGTGCATGCGATACAAGTTATCAGATAAACCTGTCACCCGAAAAGGTTGCAAAGGATAAGACAGGGAAGAACAGGATCAATACCTACATGATCGGGGCGGATGATCTGGCTGGTCATGGCCTTTGGATCGCTGTGAATGGGGCAACCCCACGTATCATATCCGTGATCTTTGAACCTGATACGCTGACGGATTATCCGAGTGCGATCGTTGACGGAGCTTATCTGGAACCCGACGATTACGGTGACAGCTATGTGAATTATAAAGTTAATGACTTCAAGACTGTCACCGTAACGGCAACACCGAAAGCAGAATTTAAATTCTCCGAGGTAAAACTCAATGACGTTCCGCAGGCCGCTGCCTTAAAGACCGGAACGGTCAGCTTTACCGTAACGGATGATGCCTGTGTATCCTATGTGACCAAGGTGATCCCGACGCTGGAGTATAGTAAAGGCGACGGGGACTATTCTCCCATAGCAAACGGTACAAAGATTTCTATGCTTTCGAACGAAAAAGGAAGGGTTGCTGTATTTGAAGGAAACGACACGACAGCCCTTACCGAGATCAAAGCAATGAACGGCATGAACGAGGTTCCCGGTTTTGCAACAGGTGAACCGGCCGTAGAGCCGACGGAGATCAAAATCGATGCAAGCAAGGCTGCTGCAGCCAAGGCACAGTTGGTCGTACTTACATTCAAGAGCGGCACCCAGTCATATAAACTGAACTTTACGGTCGCACAGGATATCACAAGTGTGACACCGAAGAAAGGCTTTACATATGACAGCGCAACCGGGGTCTACCGGGGTGACCAGGTGACAGGTACAACCGTTGACTATCCGCTCACGGTGGAGCCAAAAGGTGCGGATATTCGTCGCTTGTGCTGCAAGTTGTCGCCTGATGAAAATAATACGTATGCGAAGATTGTCACGGATGCAAAGAACAACCCGCTCATGCGCGTGACCACATATAGCGAAAACGAAATACAGGTAGCACCGTTTACCGTCACTGTTTGTGATACTGCGAATCCGGATACCGAATACAGTAAACCGATCGTGATCACACCTGTAGCGGCCCCGACTTTTGTCGCACCGACCGTAAAAGTCACGCAGGCAACGGATACTTATATGACACTTTCCCTGGATCTTCCAAAGGCGCTGCAGGACTATGCGAACCTGGCATTCAAGGTTGAAGCACAAGAGCAGGGATCCATAACAGGCATGAAGACTTCCGATACGTTCTATTTCCCGGCCTGGAGAGATTGGGATTGCTCGGCCTGCAAGATCATGCTTGCGGATGATGAGCATGATGAGCCCGGTGAAGGGCATGCGGCAAATTATACGCTTAAAGTATCGGTGATCCAGCTCATCAACTCCGATCTTGATCCGGATGATCTTTATAAGCCGGAAAATATCCAGAGTGTAACGGAGAGCAAGGTAAAAGAGTTAAAGAACCAGAAGACCAAGGAACCGTATTATGAGACGAAACTTTCCCTGGTCAAGAAGACGACTGCCGTAACGATCGATGATACAAATAATGACGAAGGCATCCTGCTGGCAACACCCAGGTTCTCCGCATCCACAACATATACAAAGATCAAGGATGCATCGATCTCTAATGGTGTAGAGACTTTAGGAGATACGGATGATGCGCTCAGGATCGATGAGAACGGCGGGATCTGGCTGGTAAGCTGGGAAGATGAGATGCGCTATCCGGGCGCCTATATGCTTAACGTTGTCGCAGAGACCCCGGCAGGAACCACTTATTCCGTACCGGCAACCATGCCCATCACCTTCAAAGCGGCTGTTACCGGCGTGGACTTTGAGATCCCTTCCAAAACACTTTTCAAAGCGCCGAACAGGGCTGCGACGGTTAAGATCAAGGCGACTCCTTATTCTGAATACGTTAACCCGAAGACCGGAGAAAGGGAAAGGTTTAAACCGGCCAACAGCAAGCTGATCTGGGATATCGATTTCGAGTGCGAAGAAACACTGTATCATGCGCTGCGTGTCAATAACAACGGTGTGGTCACAGTCAATAAAAACTATATTGTCTCTTCGGTTGTTGAGGACAATTTTTTTGATCTGGAAGTTTACAGCGCCGATCTGTTAGAGTCGTTTAACGACGATTTGGAAGACTTCCAGGTAGCGGCCCAGACACCGGATCTTGTGTCCATGTGGATCGGCAGCGTGGAAGGCGCTGCAAAGAATCCGGATCCGGAACTCTCCACTGCTTTTGAAGGGGAAGAATTCTGCATTCTGGATGAGAACGGGGATCGTCTGTATCTTCCCAACGTGACATTGACGGTAACCCCCAAGACCGGCCTGACGCTCACACCCGAACCTTACGATGACTTTGTAATGAGAGCCGGTGTGCAAAAGGCCGGCACATACACGATCAAGGCAACGGTAAACGATGGCAGCAAAAAGACGATCACCGGGCAATTCGCCGTAAAGAGTGATGAAGTGGAATCCTACAGTCTTTACGTATTTGGAAAGGCTCTAAACGCATACGATTTTGAGTATATCCCATTGGAGGCCGGAGAAGCTACGATCTCCGGAACCGATCTCATCATCGTGGATCCCACTCCCTGCGGGGTGCAAGGCGGACTTGTTGAATGCAAAGCCGCAGTCAAGGCCAGGAGCGGGGCGAAGAAAGTGGATATTTCGGGTATAATGGAAGATGGGGGTACCAGATATATTTATCTCTCACCTTATGCGGCTGCCTTCAAACCGACCGCCAATCAGGCAGTGTTTGAATTCAGCACAGGCGTAAAAAATGATCCAAAAGAGACGATTACGATCAATATCGCAAACCGCGGTGTGATCAAACCGAATGCCAAAGGCTACTCGTTCTATTCCCATGACCATGCCGCAAATGAGTTTGAAATGGGCCTGCAGGATGTTACGGTAGAGGATCGGAATGATCTACGTGTCGTATTCACACCGGCTGACAAGGCGTATGCTTCATTAGAGAAGTTAGAGGCGGCTGAAGGATTGGCGGAGGCACTAAGCGACTTCCTGTCGCTTGAATGTGTCGAGGATCCGGAAACGCATAACCTGACCGGCCTGAAACTGAAATCAGCCGGCGGACCGGATAGTAATCCCATGACAGCTTTTGATAAAGGGACATATACGTTTAATATCACGCTTTTCGAAGCGGATTCCGGTGAGAAGCGGGCACTTACGGCGCCTGCCCAGATCACCTTCAAGGTAACCGATGCCCCAAAACCTGTTGCGGCGCTCAAGAAGGCCGTCACATACGATCTGGACACGGCAGATCCCGATAAGGGCGTGAAACTGGAGTTCCAGAAGAAGCAGAACGTGCTGAAATACGGGCAGGGAGCGGCATATGCCTGCATTGTTAACGGAGAATCCACGAAGTTTGACGAGTATTTCGAAGTGCAAAACGAAACAGATGGCTTATATCTGCGAATAAATAGCGCTGCAGAACCACCGGCCGGACAGACAGTCTTTATGGGCATGATCGGATACATGGCTGTCGGCATGGACGGTAACATCGATCAGACCTACATGTCATTTATGGATCCGGTCACGGTTACCGTAAAAAGAAACAATCCGGATTGACCATACAGGACGGAGCGGAAATAAAACCGGTTGACGGATCATAAAAATCCTGTAAAATAGGATACAAAGAAAAGAGCTTCGGCGGATTATACAGTATAATCGCCGGGGCTCTTTTTGTGATGATATCTTTGAGCGGAAGTATCTGCAAAAGCCCGGAAGGAGAGAGTTATGAAACATTTGCATAAAAAGGTTAACAAGGATGGCGGCGTACGCGAAGAAAAGCATACGGAGAAGAAGGAAAAGAAAAACATGATCGCCGTGATATCCGAGAAGATCAGCGTGAAAGAGATGCTTATCGATATCCTGATCGATCTGATCGGAGGCGTTCTGATCGCGGCAGGCGTCTATAATTTTGCCGCCGCACAGGGGTTTCCGATGGTCGGGTTCAACGGGATCGCACTGATCCTCTATCAGCTGTCCGGGTTTCCGATCGGTACAACGGTTTTCATTCTCAACATTCCGGCTGTATTGCTGTGCTTCAGACAGATGGGACGGCGGTTTCTCATCAAGTCGCTGAAATCCATCCTGATCACCTCGGCGATCATCGATCTGGCAGCCCCCTACGTTCCCGTCTATACGGGTGACAAGCTACTGGCTGCAATCTGCTGTGCGGCAGTGTCCGGGATCGGCTATGCGCTGATCTACACGCGGGAATCCTCCACCGGCGGAACCGATTTTCTGATGATGGCGATCCGCAGCAAGCTCCCGCACTTATCCCTTGGCAATATCGTCCTGGTCCTGGATGCGCTGGTGGTCGTTGCCGGAACGATCTTTGTCTACAGGGACATCGACAGCCTGATTTACGGCACGATGATCGCCGTGATCATCGCGGTCGTTGTGGACAAGCTTCTGTACCGGACCGACAGCGGGAAAGTCACACTGATCGTAACGGACAGGGGCCCGGAACTCTGTGATGCGATATCCGCCGCCATAGACCGGGGATCAACGATCTTAAAAGGCATCGGCAGCTACACGGGGGACAACAAGGATGTCGTATTCTGCGCCTGCAACAACAAGCAGATGTACGGTGTCCGCAAACTGGCCAAAAAGATCGATCCGGCCTGCTTCTTTGTGATCATGGAATCCAATGAGGTCGTGGGGGAGGGATTCAAGCACAGCTGACCTTCAGATTACGGGATCTTGCGTTCCGCAAGATAGCAGGATCTTATCAAATGGTGTATAATGAACCTGTCTGAAATCGGATCATTTATCAGTTACGGGAGGGATCATCCATGAACAACAAAAACCGCTATCCTACGAAAGCCATGCTCGTGATCCGCGTTGCGATCGGCGTTTATCTGCTGTATCTGTCCTATCAGCTCTATCGAGACAGAGCAGAGGGCAGTATCCCGATCTGGGCGCTTGCCGTAATCCTGACACTCTTTGTTGCGGCAAGTATCTTTTCGATCGTCTAGTCCGCATACCTGTATCTGAAGGGGATGTATGCCGGCGGTCCGGCGGATATCGAGGTGGAAGGCGGTAACGAAAACGAGGGATCCCGTGATACCCTCGAAGATAAGATCCCGAATACGGATGATGCGATAGACGGGACCTTCAGAGAGGTTGAGGAAAAAACGGAAGAGTGATTGTGATATAAGACGGGGGGACCTACCATGAATGCTCAGAAATCCAACATGAAACTCGTATCGAAACTCCTGTTCCGCCTTCTGCCGGTACAGTTTTTCCTGGCGCTGGTCAGCTCGGTAAACTCCATCGTTTCAGGTCTGTTCGCGACCAACTGCATCAATGCCGAGGCGATGACGGCGATCGGTCTGTATAACCCGATCAACATGCTCCTGAGTGCGATCAGCATCATGCTCGTCGGCGGAGCAACGATCCTGTGCGGGGAATACATCGGCAGGAACGAGCAGAAGAAGGTACAGAATGTTTTTTCTCTTGATATCATGATATCCGTTCTGATCGCTGTTCTGTTCATCGCACTTTTTGTGATCTTCGGGTATTTCCATCTGACGGGTTTCATGACAAACGATCCGGAAGCGCAGCTGCTCTTTGATGATTATCTGCTCGGCCAGGCGATCGGTCTGATACCGCTGCTTTTAGGGAACCAGCTGGCGTCATTCCTGTCCCTGCAGAATCAGATGAAGCGGACGACCATTGCCAGCATTGCCTATATTGTCGTCAATGTGGGGCTGAACTATCTGTTTGTTGTACGGATGCAGATGGGCGCGTTCGGGCTTGCACTTGCTTCCTCGATCGGTCTGTGGGTGTTCCTGCTCATTCAGGCAGTCTACTTTTTCAAGCCGGCTTCCCCGATTCGCCTTTTTGCGAAACCGGACTCCTGGGGTGAGAGTTTCAAGATCTTAAGGATCGGTTTTCCGGGTGCCGCCACCTTCGGCTATCAGACCGCACGCGGATTCATTGTCAATAAACTGCTGCAGGCCGCTGCGGTAACGGCTCTTGAAGTCAGCATGTTTAATCTGGCATTGGAGCCGGAGTTCGGCGCGATGCGCGTATCCGCATTTACGGCTGCAGACACACTGCTTCGTATCGGCTGGGCGCTGCCGACCGGGATGCTTGCCGTATCCCGTATGCTGATCAGCATCAGCGTCGGAGAGGAAGACAGACAGACGCTTGTGGATGTCATGCGGAATATGTTCTACCGGTTCCTGCCGCTCATGTCCGCAATCTGTGCGCTGGTCATCATCTTTGCCAGGCCGCTGGCCATGCTCTACTACAGTGATACATCCGCCCCGGTGTTCATGATGACAGTCTGGGGATTCCGGATCCTGCCGCTTTGCATGCCGCTCAGCATCATCTGCATGCACTTTACCTGCTACGGGCAGGCTTCCGATAAACAGGTGCTCGTTCATCTTCTGTCCCTTCTGGACGGCGTGATATGCGTGGCCGGCTTTACCGCGCTGCTGATCCGTTCGATCGGCATGAACAGCATCTATATCGCAAATGTGTTAAACGGTGTTGTTACCACGATCACGATCTGGGCGTATTCGATCATTAAGAAAAAGAAGTTTCCGAAGAATGTTGAAGAGCTCATGGTGATACCGGATGACTTTGGCGTATCCGAAGACGAAAGGATGGATCTGTCCGTGAAAAGCACGGAGGCGGTTGTCACGGTCGCCCACGAGGTACAGGATTTCTGCCATAGCCGCGGCATCGACAGCAAGCGTGCTTATCTGGCCGGCCTGTTCCTGGAGGAAATGGCGGGCAACGTAGTCGATCACGGCTTCTCTAAGGATAAGAAGGAGCATTCGGTAGACGTGCGCGTGGTCCATAAGGACAATGACGTGATCCTGCGGATCAAGGACGACTGCGTGCCGTTTGATCCGGCAGACCGCGCGAAGATCATGGATCCCGCGGATATCACAAAGAACATCGGTATCAGGATGGTCTACAAGATGACAGACAGGATCAGTTACCAGAATATTCTGGGCTTAAACGTACTGACGATCACGATCTGAGCATGCGGGCCGTGATTTTCCCGTATGGTTTATGATATAATCTAACGGATCAAACAGATCAGAAACGGATATAAAAAGAGGAGAATAGAGATGAGAAAGAAATGGATCTGCCTGCTGGCAGCAGGCGCAGTACTCTTAACGGGATGTGCGGGACGATCAGCGGCGCAAACTGCGGATGCACCGGCTGAACCGGCGGAAGAAACCGTATCGGAGCCCGCGCCGGAAGAGCCTTCCGAGCAGGAAGTCGGAATGGTCAATCCCTGGAAGGATACGACCGAAGATGAAGCGGACCTTTACAATCCGCGCCAGTTTATCGTACCGGACGGCGCGACCAACACGCACTGGAGCATGATGGGAACGGAAGACTATGATGCGGTCCCGGGCCCGCTCGTGCAGTTGAACTTTGACCTTGACGGCATCTCTTACTGCGCGCGTTCGCAGTATGGTGTCGGTGAGAACGAAGATCATGATATCTCCGGCATGTATTACGAATGGCAGGACAAGCAGGATGTAACGCTGGATGCCTGGGGCGGCGGAGAGATGACCGGAACGGCTTATGACTTTACGCTGGATAAC
>JAGCXZ010000325.1 GCA_017961065.1 Lachnospiraceae bacterium | reverse complement strand
TTGTCGCTTCCGCCCTGGTCGTTATCTTCGTCACCGCCCTGGCCTCCGCTTTTCTTAAGAAGTTCATCTATCTCATCCTTAAGAATCTGAGCCTGTTCGTCATGACCTTCTTCATCGTCCGCATGAGCACATCCATCCTCGATAAGAACGGACCTGGCTGTCTGAAGAGTTTCCTCAACGTGTCTTGCTTTTGCATCCATATCATCTGCAGATTCCGCAGCTAAGAATGATTCCCACTCATCGTCGCTTAACTGATTAATCATAGACAAAGCTAAATTAACTTTGACGGGACATTCCTTCTCGTAAGGTATTAAATGCATTAAAGCTTTGTGATAATCTTCTTCGGCTTTTTTATATTGTCCTTTCGCAAAATGATAATTTCCGAGGTTGTATCGGATTTTATATCCTTCCGGAACATTGATGATCGAAATGTTTTCGACAGGCACCTCGACCTCGATCGACATCAGCTGCTCGATCTGTGCATAAACTTCCACATTGCCGTCAAAATCATCCTCCGCCAGGCGGATGCCCTCCGGCAGGTAATTGTTGATATTTACGATCTGTCTGACATCTTCCGTGGCTCCGGCTACGGATACCGCGCTCTCCGGGATCACCAGTCTGGACAGTTCCTGATAGGTGCTGCCCTTTCCTGCCACGCGGATCCTTGCGGGATCGCAGCTGAGAACGCCGGTCAGCGCATAGCCTTCCGCAGGGCTGCCGGAAGTGACTGCCGTGATCTCGACCTCCTTGGTCTCTAAGATCTGAGCGTCCACATGGACGGAAGTAACCGTGCTCTGTACGCGGGGATCCGTGATCATCTCGTCATTCGCGTCATATAGATGCACGACGGCCGTTGTGGAGACATCCTTGCCAAGGCCCGTCACATCGATCTCGGCTCTTGCCGCCACAATGTTTCTGACAACGGAAACCGGCCCCGAAACGGTCAGGATGTTCACGTCGGGCTTCACGGTCCCGAGCACGCTGCCCGCATTCACGGTACCGGTCGCGGCCACCGTGATCATAACCTGCTTCCTGTCCAGATCCTCGATATGCACCTTCAGATTCTTGGTCGTGGATACGATGCTCTCCAGTCTGTCGGACAGTCTTGTGGATCGTACCTCGATCGGAACGGTATCCATGATCGTCAGGTTCTTGATATCGGCCGTAGCCTTGATGTAATCTTTGCTCATCTGATCCAGAATGGATCTCTTGCCTTTTACGATAACGGTTACGGTATCGGATCCGTCCAAAATCTCATAGGTCTTGTTCTGTCCGGTGATCGCCTCGTCATTGGTGACCTCTACACTGATGCCCGAGAACCGCTTTTCGATAACGGGATCGTCCACGTTAACAACGACCAGCCACAGAATGGTTGCCGCGACAAGCGCAAGGACCTTGAGGCCGATATTATCTGTCAGAAGTTTTTTCATTCTTCGGCCTTCCTTTCCGGAAGAAAAGTCTCTTTTCTTCCACAACCTTGTTCTGAAGCTGCGCGAGCTTCTCTCGTAAGAATTCCATATCGACATTGGGATAGAGGAATCCGTCCTGCGCGATCGATACGCGTCCCGTCTCTTCGGATACGATGATCGTTAAGGAGTCCGTCGTCTCGGAGATACCGACACCTGCGCGGTGTCTGGTACCGAGATCCTTGGACAGCTCCATATTATCCGAGAGCGGCAGATAGCAGGTCGCCGAAACGATCCTGTTCTCCCGCACGATCACGGCCCCGTCATGCAGCGGTGTGTTGTGCTCGAAAATGTTGATCAGAAGCGCACTGGATAAAACGGAATCGATCCTGATCCCGGTCTTTTCATAGTCTGTCAGGGAATCTCTGTTCTCGATGACAATGAGCGCGCCCGTCTTGGCACGTCCCATCGCATAACTTGCTTTGATGATCTCTTCGATCGTGTGGTCGGAAAACAATTCTCCCATGATCCTTGTGTTGTCAAGGCGGAACCAGGAAGACAGGATATTCCTCCGTCCGAGCTGTTCCAGCGCCCTGCGCAGTTCCGGCTGGAACACAACGACAAGCGCGGTAACGGCAACGCCGAAGATCCGTTCCAGGATCCAGAGGATCGTCGTCATATGCAGAAGATTTGCAACGATAACAAAGATCAGAATGACTGCCAGGCCTTTGGTCAGAGACCACGCTTTCGTGTTACGGATCCACACGAAAAGATGATAGAGCAGAAAGGCAATGATTAAAATCTCCACCCCGTCCGTCCATCTGAAATGCGGCATTGACAGTCCGGTCAAAAACCTGTCTGAAAATGTACTGAATCTGCTTAAAATAGCTTCCATGCCCGATCTCTCAACTGTTCATTCGATCATTCGTCCATCATATGTTCCCGTCTGCCCCTTGCGGAAGACTGCGGATTGATCCTGCGGACCGTATTCTGCGGCGCCTCCATGGTGATCTTCGGGATCGCTTTTACGTAGTAATAGTATTCGTCATCCTCAAACTGCACATATTCCGTGCGTGAGTAATCGAGATTGTGTATGAAGAATGTCATTACGAATACCAGCGCGGCGGAAACCAGCGTGCCGAATATCACGCCGATCGCACTGACATCCGCATCGGTCGTAACCGCGCCGATCAGGATCACCAGGATGTTGATAACGGAACCGAAGCCGAGCGCGATATACCAGGAATAGTTCACGCGAAGCCTGCGGATCAGATATACGACCACGACCGTGATGCAGAACGCAACCGTCATCAGGATCATGGTCTGATTCTTGATGATCGTATCGATGACATACTTGAATCCCGTCAGGGCACTCTCCACGCTCTCATTGCCCGACATCTGTTCCGTGTTCGTCTTCACGTTATGCATGATATAGAACGCGATCGTGCCGCATGCAACGGAAATGCAGGAAAGCGGTCCGCCCACGAATCCCATGGCAAGCGGTACCACATAGGGGATCTTTAATACAAAGCAGATCGGAGTCAGAAGGACCGCGATCGCTTCCTTGGGCGTAAAGCGGAAATAGAGTACGAACATGATCAGGAATACCAGCCCGACCACAGCGGCGCAAGGCAGGGAAACCGCATACATATGCGCCACAATGACAAACGCTGTCAGCACGATCATCACGTTGACCGGTAAAAAGGAACTCAAAAGCGCCAGGATCAGAACGATCGCGGGATTCTTGAGTTTGGTCATGTATCCGACATTCGCGTTGATCGCGATCAGCGAAATGAGCATGACCAGAAACTTCAGCACCGGCGTGATGTAGATCTCAAATCTGGCATAGTATTTAATGATCTGTTCTTTGATAACCAATAAATTCGTCATGAAACATCCTCACATGGAACATCTGATGTTAATACGCGCAAATGCGTCGCAGTATCAACGGCGACGCTCGTTTTCTTCTTCATAGATTTGGTGCAGCTGCTTGAGCTGCTGCTGATAGGCACGTATTCTCCGTTTGGATCGGGTAAACCGGACGGCGTATACAAAATACGAGATCACAAGATAGATCAGAAGGACGATGACATATCTGGTCAGCCAGTCCTTTGCGAAAGCCATCATATCCATCTTGTAAAAGTCCGAAAGAAACGATTCGAGGTTGTAGAGCATGTACAGGGCCAAAATCACCGCGAATCCGATCGTTCCGTAGATCGCGGACTTTACAACCTGAAAGCAGATGTAGTCCCCTCGGAAGTATCCGTTTACGGCAATGTCCTTCTTGCCCTCCACCTCATCAAACGAAGCCATACGGGTCATCAGTCTGATCTTTTCATTATTCAGCATGGATCCTGTCCCGTCTGCTTCGATCAGCGATTATCCAAAAAACGCATTCTCGGGTTTTCTTTTTCCTTCTTCTGAACCGGCTGCGGTCTGACGGGCTGTCTGCCGGCACCGGCCAGGTCACGCATGGTCTCCTGTTTGCACTTGTCACAGTAACGGCCCGTGCGGATCGATCTGCCGCAGATCTCACACTGCAGCACGATACCGGAATCATCGGCAAAAACAAGGCGTTCTTCCCTGATCCACTGTCTGATCTGGTTCTCGTCCACATCGCACTCTTCCGCAACGGTCTTCATTGTCGTGTCTTTGTTGTTCTGTATATATTCCTTTACCGTCTGGAACTTCTCCTCCATCAGATCTCGGCAGGCAGGACAGAGCGGTAACCCGGAAACATAGTTGAATATTCTTCCGCAATTCTTGCAATTTCGCGCATTCATAAACCAAAAACCTCCTACGTATTTCTCCCTATGCATAGTGTAAGGACATATACGTGTCTGACACCGGCTTCCTTTAAGCATCGCGCCGCGGCATCGCACGTCGCGCCGGTCGTGTATATGTCGTCTATCAATAGGACTGAATTTAATTTTACATCATTTCGGGTTGTTTTGAAAGCCTTTTTCAAATTATTTTCCCGCTCCGACACGTCCAGTTCTTTCTGTTTTGCCGTTTCCCGGACGCGGCTTAAGAGGGTGCTTTCCACGGGCACATGAACATGGCGCGAAAGCGCTCTGCCGATCAGTTCCGCCTGGTTGTATCCGCGCTTTTTCAGACGCTTTTCATGGATCGGGACCGGAATGATCGCATCGGGTGCAACAAAGCGGATCCAGTCCCCGAGAGAGGATGCCAGCTCCTGCCCGTAGTAAGCCGCGTATTCTTTCCGCCCGTTGTATTTGAAGCGGTAGATGCTTTTGCGCATCGGCTCGTTATACAGAAATAAAGATCTTCCGCTGTCAAAATCACGCCTGTGGGTTAAACAGTCACTGCAGTAGACCGTATCCTCTCCACGGACCTCCTTGCCGCATTTCATGCACCACGGCGCCCCGATCCGGTGGAGTCCGCCCACGCAGGAAGCGCAGACGCCGGTTTCGTGACTTTTCAGGATCCTGTCACAGACAACGCATCTTGGCGGAAAGATCAGATCGATCAGACTCCGCATCCGTTTCAGTCTTTCTCCTCATACGCATCCCGGATCGCGTTCAGAAGTCCGGTATACCGTTTCAGTTCATCCGCGTTTTCTATCATACCGCGCACCACCTCTTCCGTTCCGAGGATCGTAACG
>JAGCXZ010000324.1 GCA_017961065.1 Lachnospiraceae bacterium | reverse complement strand
CTTCTCCGGCTATGAGAAGTCCCGCGACAGACGGAACGAATGCGGTGCTTCCGGGCACCGACCGCCGTCCTGCGGGGACTTCCGTCTCGCCCTGTGAACCGCAGCCCGGCTCAGCGGGCCTTATCGGCTCTTCGTCGGACCAGACGACCTTCAGTTTGTCGACTCCGCGGCGGCGCAGCTCGCAGCGCATCACCCGCGCAAGCGGGCAGACGCTCGTTTCGTATATATCCGAGACGCGGAAGCGGCTCCCGTCGAGCTTGTTTCCGGCGCCCATACTGCTGATAACCGGAACACCCGACTGCCGCGCCCGCATAACGATGCCGATCTTCGCGCTGACGGTGTCGACGGCGTCCACGACGTAATCGTACTTGTCAAAGGGAAACTCATCGGCGTTTTCTGGAAGGAAAAAACACCGCCTGGCTTCGATTTCGGCGCCGGGATTGATATCCAGCATGCGTTCCTTCATGACCTCTGTCTTGTATCTTCCCACCGTTTTAGTCGTCGCTATGATCTGCCTGTTCAGATTGGACAGGCACACTTTGTCGTTATCGATCAGGTCAAAATGACCCACGCCTGTCCTGACAAGCGCCTCGCAGACATAGCCGCCCACTCCGCCTATGCCAAATACAGCAACTCTTGCATTCGCCAGTTTTTCCATTGCCTCATCCCCCAGCAGCAGCCGGGTTCTGGAAAATTGCTCCAACATGGTTTCCTTCCTTGCCATACCTCCGGATGGTTCCCTTGTTATGCACCTCCGGTTGATCCGCGATGATCAACCCGGCGGTAAAGATCACGCTTCGTTTGTGATATGGATCTGGCACATCTTCATGGCTTCCAGCGCATTCTTATGGCTCTGTGGCGTAACACCGGCGCAGCAGGACGCGTCCACGCTGATCTTTACTTCCGGCAAAAATGCCTTGATCAGCAGCGCATTGGAAATGACGCAGATATCCGTGCAAAGACCGATGATCTCGATCTCATCTATTACAGTTTCCTCAGCCGTTTTCTTCAGGTATTCGCCCAGTTCCACAGACCCAAATGTCGGCTTTTCAAACACCGTATCATCCTTTTGTACAGGCAGAGCCGGCGAGAGCTGCCACCCGTTGCTTCCCTTAATGCAATGCCTGACCGGAAGGTTTGTCCCCTCCTGCGTTTTCAGGTAATCTTCCGAATGCGTATCCTTCGTGAAGATCACTTTCCCGTCAAATTCCCTGATCTTTTTGGCCACATTCTCAACGATCCCAACCGCTTCCTTTGTACCAAGCGCCTGATCGATAAAATCATTCTGCATATCAACAACGACAAGAATTTTCATGATCTTTCCTTCCTCTCCTGCTGTACCTTTATCTTGAAAATCGAACATATTTTATAGTCTTGGTTACATGCATGGGAAGCATGGATCCAAGGCACAAAAATAACCGCCCATCGTCCCGACAGACTGAGCGGTTCTTTCAAACACTCATAACTCAGGGCTAACCGTCTATCGGTAGCACCTACCAATATAGTACCATTACCGCTCGTATTAGTCAATTTTAATCGCAAAGGTAATCTAACATTTCATTCAGAATAATCGGATTTGGGGTTTGACGTCACTCTGGCTTCCACGATTTTGCTGACCTCAGCAAAATCGTCCAAGGCAATAGCCGGCTCTCTTTACGGCAACTATTTGATTTGTCGACTTGTTTAACATATTTTACCATATACAGTATTGTTTCTAAAACATTATTTATCAATTTTGCGCGTTCTATAACATATAGATTTTCAAGCAAAAAAAGCCATGCCGGACGATATGTTAATCGTCCATCATAGCCTCAAACATGGCATACTGATCTTCCCAGGTTCCGTCAAATTCCCTGATCTTTTTGGCCACATTCTCAACGATCCCAACCGCTTCTTTGGTTCCAAGCGCCTGATCGATAAAATCATTCTGCATATCCACAACGACCAATATTTTCATAATATTCCTCTCTCCTGTTTTATTCCGGATCCTGTTCAAGTCCCGCTTCTGTTTCCTTACGGAATTCGTCCAGATAACCTTCCATATACGAATGCCGGATCTGCGCCATCTCTTTGGCTTCCTTGGTGTTCATCATATCCTTAAGCAGCAACAGCTTATCCTCAAAATGCTGCAGGGAAGATTCCAACGGCCTTCCGGCCCTGCCGCCGTACGCAAAAGTCCTGGCGATCCCAATGGCACCGATCGCATCCAGCCTGTCCGCATCCTGAACGATCTTGCCCTCTATGCTCTCCGGCCGGACACCTTTATTCTTGCTGAAAGACACCCCGTTTATGATCTCACAGATCAGTGCGATCTCATCATCCGCAACGCCCTGCTCCTTCAGAAAACGGACCGCATTCCCATTGCCTTCCGTATGAAACAGCTTATGATCATCCACATCATGCAAAAGAGACGCCAGCGCAACCACCCTCCCGTTGCATTCCGGATATCCCTTTGCGATCTCAAGCGCATTCCGATAAACCCTTAGCGAATGATCCGCATCATGCCCGTCGGAGTTGTCTTTGAAAATCATGTGAATATACTGTTTTGCTGCTTCTATGATCTGGGGGTTCATGGTTCTTATTATCTTTCACAGAAAACTGTCTTTCATACGACACGCTATGCAAGTCAGTCTCTCAGGTCCTGTTCTTTCATGGCTTTGCGCAACTGTTTCTTATGATCCTTATCCAGTTTCAACAACATCAGTTCTACGCCATATTGCTTTATTGCATACGCCAGATAAGAACCACCCTGTAACTGTTCATATTCCTCTTTATCACAAACCACAATATACTTCTTGAAATCTTCCCCGAAATCCTTCTCAAAAGAAAGCATTTTTAATATATCCGCCGCTATCTTTTTCTGTTGTGCCGCTTTCAGTCTTCCTTCATGCGAATGAATCTCTCCTATGATGTGGTCTTCTTCCGAGTAAAAGTCCGGCCTGATTGAAACTGAAGGATCATTTTTATATTTCAATGTAGGGTTGGCCACAAGAGAATTTGCAGAAAGTTTCTTTGTTAGCTTTTTTAGCTGAATGTCTTCGATTTCTCTTTGTATGCCGGAATCTGGCTTTGTTCTTTTCACTGACTTTTTAAGCCCCCACTCTTCCATGATCGCATCCGCTTCTTCTTCCGTAACGGATTTTAGGTCTTCCCAACATCCTTGTCCGAGGAAAATCGCACGGGCATAACTCTCATCTTCTCCACTTGACATAAGCGGCTTCCACTCGCTCTGTCCTTTGTGAAGGATCTCGACCGAATACCCCGTCTTCGTTTCTCCGGATCTGATCAATACATCTTTATAAACATAGTCATATTCGTAATGCATCATTCTTCAATAATCCTATTCGCTTATTGGTCGTCATTATAGTTCTTTTTTAATCCGGTCGATCAATGTAATATCTGCCGGAAGCCAGTCCACACTGTCTATCGAATCCTTATCAAGCCACTTTGCAGCCTCATGTTCTTTAAGTGTCAGATTCCCATTCACCAAAGTGCACCAGAAGCAATCCATAGACAGATGAAAAGTCGGATAATCATACTCAATCGTGTCGATCAATTCACCAACCTCGATCTGTGTATCTAGTTCCTCCATGATCTCACGTTTCAGCGCTTGTTTTGGTGTCTCGCCTTCTTCGATCTTTCCGCCGGGGAACTCCCACCAGCCTTTATAATCTCCATAGCCACGCTCAGTTGCAAAGACAGATCTCTCTCCGTTTTCATTTTCCTTATAAATGATCGCAGCAACAACTTTGATTGTTTTCATATATTTCTAAATCTCTTCAATGCCAATACTCTTCAAGTACTGATAGGTCCCGTCATAATATTCAGGCTTTCGTGTGCTGTCTTCCCAAAATCCATTAGCCGTTTTATTTGGATTTCCCTTTGGTACACAGATCACCATTCCGGCCCTGGCTCGTGTGAGCAAAACACGGTACGCATTTAACATATATTTGATCTGTTCTTGCTTGCTCTCACTCTCGCCAGTCTGCTCCACCCACTTTGTCTGTCCGTTGAATCTGTAGAAATGCCAACTCCCATTCTCATATCTCATGTCTGCATCCCATAGTAGACAGGTATAATCAAGTTCCAATCCCTGAACTTGGATCTCGGTGGCAGCATCCTCAAGATAGTTTGAAGATCTGGTATCCGTCTTATCCTCCAAAAACCAATGAACCGCGTTCTCATCGCCGGAAGGTAGAATATGAATCGCCAATGGTTTGAATCTGGCAGACTCTTTTGTTACCAATACACCTGTCCGCTCAGTTCCTCTGACCTTTTCGTGAATCCACCTCCTGGCTTCTTCCATATCACGTGTCAGCTTAATTGGATATTTATCCTTGATCTCATCGTATAGAGTCGAGGCATTACCATCAAAGGACAATAGCGCATGCACAAACGCTGATAGCTTTTCGGCACGATACGAACGCAACGAAACACTTAAATGCAAATCCTCCGAATAGATCACGTTTCTGTTATCTTTCAAAAGTTCGTTTACTTTTCCTTCGGCATATTCAGCTTCCGTCAATTTGGGCGAAATGTGGACCTCCCAAAGTGGAAACCTTTCATTTAATGCAGTTATCCACTCTGATATCCCGGCCTCACCCGTGTTGATTTCCTGTCCTCCACCAACTAGACAGATAATTGTTGCCCAGTCCTCTCTCTGATCAAGTGACCAAATCAGAAAAGCGGCTTCAGAAACAGGGAAATTAGGAACTTTCAGCTTGTTCCCGTAAGTCCCACCCCTTTTTAGATAGTCGGCGAGTCTTTTATGCGTCCAGGATCTTTGTGCCTCATCAAAAATCGCAACATGTTCCACTTCACCGAAGCCAGCACCCGCGAGCTTAACCGCCTTCTCAGGATCAATCTCAAGAACTCCGCCTTCAACAGGATTCTTGATCTTCTGAAGCATATTATCACGGTATCTGTGAATCATCTGAATGGATTTACTCACTTCGCGACGAGAATCAGTGATCTTTTTCTTTTCACCCCTCTCACGGCATCTTTTCAGATTATCCTGTGCAAGCGCTTCTGTCAGAACCGCAACGAGCGGACCATTGCCTGAGAGATAAACTGCCCCCTCATCTTTCACCGGTTCGTCCTGGCCCTGGTATGTTTGTTTAATAGCAACATCCAATCCAACCAGTGTTTTCCCTGCGCCCGGAACTCCGGTAACAAAACAAATACTCTTCTTCTGCTGTTCCTTACTGTGTCGGATTACATCAAGAATATATGCAATTGTCCGATCTGTAGAGACCTGGTCTGCCTCATGTCTTGTTATATTCTCCACAGAATGGTTTTCATATAATGACCTGGCAGCTTCTATGATTGTTGGTGTCGGAGCATAAGGACTGATGAGCCATCTATCGTCTACGTTAACTTCATTCGGAAATGCATTTACCGCACGATTGATCAGATCAATAATCCCGGCTTTCCCGGTAACCAGCGGATTGATGACATTATCGTCATATCCTGACCTTTGAATGATCGAGGACGAACTGTTGTAGTTTGTTGCGACCAGAATAGGAACAATTACTCTGTCCTGGCTGAATTTATGGAAGTTATTCAGGTCCAGCGCATAATCAAGAACCTGATCTACGTCGGCTTCAAGAATACGATTTTCTCCGGCCTTAAATTCAATGCAAAAAATAAGACCTTTATAGAGCAAAACCACGTCAATCCTTTTGCCCAAACGCGGAATATCATACTCAAATATAATCTGTCCCCGCTTATCAGTACAACGAGTCAGCGTTTCTTTCATGATGGTTATTTCTTCCTTCCACGCATCCCTTGTTGTCGTGCGTGCTTCCCCATGATAGTTGTCACTGAGTTTACCAAATATCGACATGGGCGTCTCATATAAGAAAGACTCTATGCTGTTGTGATACATACAACGAGAATTACTATTCATGGCAAATTGCCTCTATTTCTTGGAAGCCTTTTTTCATCTATTCATGCCGGATAATAATTATGCAAAAATTATATCATAAGAAATGCCGTTTCTAAAAGATTTATTCAACACTTTTACATGTTCTATAGCATATAGACAGCAAGCAAAAATAGCCATGTTCGAAGCATGCGTTAATCATCCATCCACGCTTCAAACATGGCATACCGTTCTTCCCAGGCATCCATCTCGGCTTTCCGGCGTCTCTTTGCAAGTTTCTTTGCGTATTTGCGACGCTGGTGTCTGGTCATGCCCGTGTCGTCCTTACGAAAAACCGAACCCATTATCATAAAGATGAAAAATGCTACTATTAAGCCATCAATCATAGAATCCTCCGTTCACCATAAGCTACATTTCGAAATCCGCGCTGCAGTCTTCAAAGTAAGGACAGGCAGGACAGAAAGCGGTGCATCCACGTTTTCTTTTGATTGTTCTTTTGATCCAGAAAATAACCCTTCTCATACTCCCTCCAACTTCTACTTCAGATCCTTCTTGTTCACTTTGCAGATCACTCCATCGGCTACGACATACTTGACGGTGGCAGTTGCCTTTTTGCCGATCTTGTCGTAAAGTCTTCCGGCGCTCATACAGTCACCGATAACAGTCTTGATGCTGTTGGCAACGTAGCCGATCGTTCCAAGGCCTTTCATATCCACACGGATGGCCTCGTTGTCATACTTGTTGTCAGGCTCTTTGATCAGCTTGACCTGCATGCCTTTCTTCATGAACTCACTTCCGTGTCTGAAACCGGTACCAGCTACTGTGATATACGTTTTTGCCATGATTTTGCCTCCTTTCAAACGTTGAAAATCCGCCATCTGTCCTATGTCCTACTAAAAATATAACTGTTTGTATTTCCCATTTAACGGACTATATTTCTATCGTTACATAGTTATGTAAATCAACCGCGCATATAGATATTGATTATTGGAATTTCAATGATTACAATGAAATTGGCTATTCGTTCAGAGGTGAGTGCAGCTTAGGCTGTATTACCCACGACACTTTTTTCCATTGCGTAGGCGAGGCGGTGGTCCGTGTGGTAGCGGATAGCCATAAGAAATGAAATGCAGAAGCCGGGACATGCCCGGCTTCTTTTTATGTGTATTCTGTTTTATTCTTTAACCTGCTATTTACCCTGCTGTGATAAAGCTGATCTCATATACGCGAACCACTCATTTGTTTCTTCGTTGTCGGATCGGAACTGCAGCAGCTGGTCTAGGTAGCCTTGCTCCCATGCGATTTTCACGCTTATGGGATATTCCAGTTCATGTACCAGACAGATATGACCGACCAGGATGTCCGCAGGCGTTTTTCTCTCATTCCGGATGAGCGCACGCTTTTCCTTGAAGCCATTCTTGACCGCGTCAGATACTGCTGCTTGTTTCAGTTCCTCTGAAGTAACATTATAAATCTCCTCCAAAGGCGTTTCGGTGTTAACACGAAAAATGTCGATCTTGTCAGCATCGCGTAAGATCCTACAGTAAGTCATGTATTCATCCGAAAGGCCCTCTTCGATCCGGAACCGGTTGTGATTCCGGATGGCAGTCTCGAGAATATCCACGCAGTCTTTATCAAATGTCCCAAACGAATCGATCAGGTGCTCTTTAAAAAGCAGATCCGCACCAAAAGCCGCATGATCCACTGAGTCTGCATCTGAAAATGTATTGTACCTCTTCACCTGTTCAAAACGTCCCACATCATGCAGCATCCCGGACAACCAGGCCAGGTCTTTGTCTGCGGACGGAACGGTGTCAGCGATCCTCTCACACAGATTTGCGACACGGTATGTGTGAGCGATCTTCAGTTTGATCTTCGGATCTGAAGCATTGTAGTTTTCTGTATATGCGTTGAAAGCATTTTTTACGGTTTCTCTGTCCAGTGTGTTCATCGCTGATTCCCCATTCTTTACTTTTATATCTTACTGCGATCAAAAAGTAAAGATATCCGATTGATTATTGGGAGTGCAAGGGCTACAATGACATCGAGGAAAGGAGGTGTTGTCAATGAACAAAACCTCATATGCACTGAAATCAGTGCCTAACCTCGATAAGCGCTGAGCCCGATTTGCTTGGCGCATAACATATAGAAGCCGGGTGATACCCGGCTTCTCTTCAGATGATTCAGATCATTTTATTTTCATTGCGGCACTTATCTGTCTTTGACCTCTTTGATGATCTGCTCTTTCGTGCGTTGCTTTTTGTCCAGACGGATAGCGATCTTATTGACGAAGAAGGTCAGGATCGCGGCAAGTATGATATAAATGATCGCAACGGCGATCAGCGGGAAGAATGCTTCGTATGTCCGGCTCCTGACGATATCACCCATCTTGGTCAGATCCTGTACCGTAACATATCCGACAATGGCCGTTGCCTTGATGATCTCTGTGATCGAGGCTTTATAGGCCGGCATGAAATGCGGTACGGCCTGCGGCAAAATCACACGGAAGAACGCCATCCGGTTGGTATAGCCCAGTGCATAGGCCGCTTCGAGCTGGCCTTTGTCAAGCGCTTCAACGCCTGATTTTACCATCCCGTAAACGCCTGCCGCAAATACCAGCGTGAATCCGATCACGGATACCGCGGTACCCGAAACGGACAAGCTGCCAAAGATAATGTCGTATAGGATCATCAGCAGCACGACAACCGGCAGTCCTCTGACCAGCCAGATGCAGAAATCTGTGATCAGATTTGCCACGCGGTTACCGTTCCTGCAAAGCATGTAGGTTCCAAAGCCTAAAAGAGTGCCAAACAGGATCGAAAGGACTGTGATGAGAAGCGTTGTTCCGATTCCCGAGAGAAACAGCTTCCAGCGATTTTCACGTAAAAACGTTTTCTCAAAACTCTCTGCCATTGATGTGAAGATCGAAACTTCCGCTGCTGCCGCTTCCATATCATTCACGACAAGCGCGGTGCCACCCGAATAATCGGGTACGGAAAAGAGCATCATCTCTGCCCTCTCCGGCGTGAGCGTGATGCTGGCGCAGCCGATATCGCTCTTCCCGGATTGTATGGCAGCAAGGATCCCGTCAAAAGTCGTCTCCGTCACTTCAAGCGCATAGCCTCTTTCGTCACAGAATAAGGCAACCAGTTCGATCTCATACCCGCGGTGCATTCCTTCGGTCGCATAGGCAAAAGGCGGGATCTGGGTCGTCGCAAGGCGGATAGTCCCGTTTGTTGCGGGTAATACGGAATAATCCGTCATTTGCAGGAGTGCGAGATTCGGTGTATCAAACCACTTTTTCTGCAGGCTCTCCATTGTCCCGTCGGCTTTTAATTCATCCAGATACGCGCTGAATTCGTCGCAGGTTTTTTGACCGCTCTCATTCTTCGGGAACACGTAGCCGTATTCGGCCGTATCGAGCAGTTCGGGCAGTTCCGCGACCGTATTGTCCTGCGCGCGGATATAACGGGCGCAGGGTTCATCCGTTGCAAAGGCATCGACTTTATCGCCCTTTAATGCATTCAGCATATCTGCCGCTGTGTTGTAATACAGCAGCTGCGCATCCGGCATGGCTCGATGCACGATGTCCGGGAACAGCGTCCCGGTCAGGACCCCGATCCTTGCCGTCTGCAGATCCTCATACGTCAGCGTTTTGTCCGGGGCTGCGGCCTTCTCATCCGCCTTGCAGCCGGACAGTATACTTATCATGAAAACGAGAAGCGCCAAAATCACCCTGCGGCGCACGGACTGTTTCATTCGCACTGATCTATCCTCCATTCAAACACCTCGTTCAGTCTTCCCGGATCACACACCGGAGCAGGTTCGTATAGCAGTCTTCTGCTTCGGCCGTGTGTTTGATATCCGATAACACGCCTTTTAGCACGGCATAGGAGATCGTATTTTCCGAATCCTTCGGATCAAAGACGGGACCGTTGTATTTTACCGTAAGCCCGACCTTATGATCTGCCGGGGAATACTCTGCACTGAATAAGATCTTTGGTTCATCAAGAACAGGGAAAAGGATCTGCTCCACGAGTTCTTCGAAAGCGAGCCGGATCCGGTATTTTAATACAGGCGGCAGATCATGCTGGAGACAGTACTTCTGGATCAGTGTATCTTTAGCAAGCAGATCGTAATCACGATCGTCTATGACGATCTCAAGCACCTTTAATCTGTGGATGAAACGCCTGGTACGTTCTTTCTGCGGATCATCAAAGATCTGTTCGGGCGTTCCGTCCTCATAGATGCCGCCCTGATCCATATAGAACACCCGGTTGCAGATCGCTCTTGCAAAATTCATCTCGTGCGTAACGATCATCATGGTCTTTCCTGTCTTTGCAAGATCCTGTATCACGGCCTGCACCTCACCTACCATGGTCGGATCGAGCGCACTCGTCGGCTCATCCAAAAGGATCACTTCCGGGTCCATCGCGAGCGTTCTTGCGATCGCAACACGCTGCTTCTGCCCGCCGGAAAGCTGGTCGGGATACTGGTATTCTCTCCCCGAAAGGCCGACGCGCTTTAAGAGCGCAACGCCTGTCTCAAACGCTTCCTGCTTTGATTTTTTCAGGATATCCATCGGTGCAAGCATCAGGTTTTCGATGACCGTCAGATGCCCGAAGAGGTTGAAGGACTGGAACACCATGCCCAT
>JAGCXZ010000323.1 GCA_017961065.1 Lachnospiraceae bacterium | reverse complement strand
TAGCCATTAACGCCAGTTCCTCTTCCGTAGGCTTAACGCCGAGCTCGCGCAGATTCGTCGGCATGTGGATGCTCCTGTAGAAATCCTCCATCGCCTCGATGCCGCGCAGCGCGATCTCTTCATCCGAACCGGTCTCTTCCACTTCCATAACGTTTATGGCAAACTTTTTGAACCTGGGAAGGCAGTCCTTGTACACATATCTCGCCCAGCTTCCCCAGACAGCCGCAAGACCTGCGCCGTGAGCCACGTCATACAGCCCGCCGAGTTCATGTTCCAGTTTATGCGTCATCCAGTCTCCGCCGTCGTTTCCGCAGCCGGTCAGACCGTTATGGGACAGGCTTCCCGCCCACATAACCTCTGCCCTGGCATCATAATTCCCGGGATCCTTGCAGAGAATGAGCGCGTTCTTTTTCACGGTGCGCAGCAGACCTTCCGCAAGGGCATCTGTGATCTCCATGTTGCCGCCGTTTGTAAAATACCTTTCCATGGTATGCATCATAATATCCGCACATCCGCATGCCGTCTGATAATCGGGCAAAGTCATGGTGAGTTCCGGATTCATGATCGCAAACCTGGGGCGGGAATAGTCACTGTTGTATCCGCGCTTTACAAGACCTTCTTCCTTCGTTATGACGGACGAGTCGCTCATCTCGCTTCCCGTAGCCGCTATGGTCAGAATGACCCCGAGAGGAAGACAGCCTGTTGCCTTACGCCTGTATTCATAAAAATCCCATACGTCTCCTTCATTGGCAACCCCATAGCCGATGGCTTTGGCTGAATCGATCGCGCTTCCTCCGCCTACCGCAAGAAGGAAATCCACCTTTTCTTTTTTGCAGAGTTCAATGCCTTCATAAACAAGTCCCAGATGCGGATTCGGAACAGCACCGCCCAGTGTGACGTAAGGGATCCCGGCCTTGTCAAGGCAATCGGTAACACGCTGCAGAAGACCCGAACGCACAACGCTTCCTCCGCCGTAGTGGATCAGGATCTTCGTTCCGCCAAACTCCATTACCAGCTCAGCGACCCTGTTCTCCGTTCCTTTTCCGAATACAACTTTTGTAGGTGTGAAGTAACTGAAATCAAACATTTGCTGCTCCTTTCTCCGGCTGTTTTACGGCCTCCGGGTGCTTACCGTAATGCCTTTTGATTCGAGGAACTTATTGATGTTCCCGTATCGTTTCAGCATCGAGTTCCGGGCTGGATCAGGGATCCAGCTCCCGTTATGATGGTGCAAGGTATAACTGCATTCAGTGTGATAGATGATCCCTGTATCAAAGCTTTTTCCTGTCAGCATCTCGAACCGATAAACCGTTATATCTTCAACCTGCTGAAAACCGCCGTCTTTTTTCAGGCCGTGCTTTTCTATGACCTGCGTGTAGCGCACCGGACAGGTGGAATTATCCCATGTCCCGTCAGCCTTCGGGTAGGGTCTTTGCTCATAGCTTTCGCAGATCTCCCGGATGATGGGATGATGTGGTGCTGCTCCCATTCCGGAACCGCACTCGATCCGGTCACAGGATTCGAAGCCCATATAGGCATCATTATACAGAAGATCATCGATGGGGCGAAGCATCTCCACATCAAGGTCCATATAAATGCCGCCATATCGAAACAGCAGATCCGCTCTGGCATAATCCGATGCAAAAGCCCAGTTCCCATGCTCTATGGCCTGTTCATAAAACAGGCACTGACCGGGTCTGTAATTATCCCTGTTCCAGATCTTGATCTCGTAATCCGGCGCATACTTTTTCCAGGACGCCAGACATTTTTGATAAAGCGGCGGCATGGGATCGTCCGAAAACCAGATTGCATGGATGAGCCCGGGGATCATGGGCCTTGCATGCTTATGATAATGAGCAGGAGGCTTTGCGGCTGAAAGCAGAAGCATATCCTCATAGAGCGTTTCCGGATAAACGGATGGAACTGCTTCAAATTTAGCCAGCCGCTCATCCGCTTTCAGCCTGATAAGGGTTTCCTCATATCCGGAAACGGTTACCAGAATGAGAATCCGGCCGCTGTCCATCTTTGCCAGCTCTTCCATTCCAAACGTGTCGTAGCTGCATCCCGAAACCTCAACCGTCTTTTTACCCGAAGTTCGAACAAAGCCTTTGAGGCGCCCGATCAGACCGCTCTTTTGTAAAAATGCGCAGGTGATGTTTCTGAAATGTTTCCCGCTGCCCCAGCAGATGATCTCTTTCGATTGCAGGGTTTCAAAATACTCCTTGAGCGTCATGCCAGTCCGGCATACTCGTAGCCGGCTTCCTCTACAGCGGCCCTGATCGCTGCCTCATCAACATCCTTGGAATTGGTGATCGTAACAAGGTTTTCCGTATGAGATGCAACAGCGCTGTCGATCCCGTCGATTGCTTCAAGCGCCTTCTTTACATGCATTTCACAGTGCTCGCACATCATTCCGTTGACTTTGATCTTCATATCTTTGCTCTCCTTTATTGTTTCAACATTTGTTACCTGTTTTATGATTTTCCCTGTGACAGGGTTTTTTTCCGGTTTATCTCCTTTGCTGTCGTACGGTCTGATCAGGTTCAGACGCAGCGCGTTGGACACCACGCAAAAACTCGAAAGACCCATGGCTGCTGCACCGAATATCGGATTCAGTTCCCATCCGAACGCAGCCACATAGCAGCCTGCTGCCAGCGGGATTCCCAAAACGTTATAGAAAAACGCCCAGAAATGATTCTCGTAAATATTCCGAAGCGTGCTTCTTGAGATCCTGATGAGGGCCGCACAACTCATCCCTGTCACTTTATATTTTTCCTGATCGTTACCCTGAAAGGTAATAATTTACAGTTCCTTATAGTACGGACAAATGTTTTCATAATGTCCGTCTTTCATCCGGAATCCCCCCGGAATGGTTCCAAGCTGCGTAAAGCCCAGACGTTCATACAGGTATCTGGCGTGAACATTATTTTCAACAACCGCATTGAACTGAAGCACCCGGAATCCAAGCTCCTTCCCCTTCTTCAGGCAGTCAAGAACCAGCATCTCGCCGATATGTCTGCCTCTGGCATCTGATGAAACCGCATAGCTTGCGTTGCAGATATGACCGCACCTTCCGACGTTATTCGGATGTAAGATATAGAGTCCGAATACAGTACCATCCTCTTCGGCTACAGCTGTAAAGCTCTGAGATGCGAAAAAGGCAGCGCCGCTTTCCGCGTCCAGGAATTCCTCCTGCGGAAAAGCAACACCCTCTTCCACAACCTCGTTCCATATTCTGATGAGCTCAGGCAAATCTCGATCGGTATATTCTCTTACTCTCATGGCATCTCCTTAATCCCGATAAAAAGTATATCAGACTTTTGCCAAAATCACTATTTCGTATTACATAGCGACTTGGCTCATGCTCGCTATCACTCATGTTCACATTCTTTTACCGTTTTTTGTGCTGCTGCAATCGCCCGTGCTATCACCTGATCATTGTCACCATACTTCTCGCGCAGTCTGACTAAGTCATCTTCGAATTGCTGTCTTATTATCAGCGTATGGGCGATAAGATACGCCGTCCAGATTCTCCCAGTTTTCCAGGATCTCATCGTCATCCATCAGCTGCGTGTCTATGCCGGCCTCTTCCAGCTCTTCCCTATGCTCTTCCTGCTCCTGGAAGTAAACATCCGACCAGTATTCATCGTCATCTTTTTCATCGATCACACCGTCTCTGTTATAATCCCACATACAGCGCCTCCTCTGCATGAGCGCACAGGTTTAAATACCGTCATCCTTGTGCGTGACTGTCACCTGATCAAAAGAAAACTCTTCCACCGCTTCCATTTCATCAAGGATCTTGAACATACGATGCGCATAGCCATGCAGTGTGGCGGGATCCGATGCATAACCGGCTGCTATGATCTTGCACTGACCGGATATGGTATGAACCTCCCGGATGATATCAATGGATGTGAGAAAATCAACCACTTCCATATACTTTCCGTGTTTGCTCCTGGTCTCGATAAAGAACTTGATCGCATGTCCCGTGCCTGTGGGATCGATGATCGTTCGATAACCTTGAATGATCCCTTTTTCTTCCATGGCCCGGATCCGGTTCTTCACGGAAACTCTTGTGATGTTTCCGATCTCTTCTGCGATCTCCGAGTACGTCATTCTCGCATCATCTTTGATCAGTACCAGGATCTTTTGATCCAGTTCATCCATTCCCGAATACTGCATCGCGCATCTCCTTTGGTTTCTACAGTGTCGACTCTGTAACCTCATAGTATGGTATCTCCTGGCGCAATGCAATAGTTGTTCTTTCGTTTTGAAAGTAATATTTTTCGATTCGCAACCACGATATGAGCTCTGTTCCTGTTTTGTCATAATAGCGCGCCCCTTCAAATACACTTCTCAAGCAATCTGACCGCTGCGGCCACATCCTGCTTAATCCTCATATAACCGCATGTCTTGGCAAGGCTATGATCCATATAGATCCTCCTGTTGATCTCGATCATGACGGATTTTACACGTCTGTCACTGCGGTAGTACCTGATCGGCACAATACATCCCGCAAACGGTCTGTTGAGTTCAACAGAGTATCCCCGCCCCCTGAAGTAGCTGCAGAGCATTTCCACCACCCTGTCCGGTGTGTGATACTCATCTGTTCCGATACAGATATCCGGGCGGTCCCGGTACTGGTCGAACTCATAAGGAAGCGGTTCATCATAAAAGGAATGTCCGTCAATGATAAGGCATTTCCCGTGTTTTTGCAGTTTCTTCTCCACTTCCCGCTCGAAACGGTTATGATACCGGTCATAATACCGGGAGAGCAGTCTCTCCTTGTGTTTTGGGGATATTTCCTTCAACTCGCTTCCATCTGAACAGGACGAATAGATCGCTCCCATTCCTATGGAAGCCATGATCTCCTCAGAATCATCCCTGAAACGCTCCGGATCACAAACCAGTCTTGATATCGGGAAACGGATCATCCTATCCCCGGTATCATACAGATCATCGCAGTAATGGTCCGTCATGACATTGATCTCATGGCCAATGTCCGGTGTGGTGAAATACTTCTCCTCTGTTGGTGGAATGTACGTCGCAGAATGCGGTACATTGATAAGAATGGGATTATTCCTTTGCATATATGCCTCCTTCTTCCTTCTATAAAGAGGCTGCAAAAGACATCTTTCCCATGAATAGTGCGCATAGAAAAGACCCATCGTCTCGATGGGCCCTTAAGATACAATATCAACCCCATCGATCAAGCTTTGGCACCTTACCCCCTTATGAGGCAGGTTGTCGTGCGGTCATTGGGCTTGTCCCTCGCGCACTCTTCATAGGTATTTTTATATGTTAAATGTAGCATTTTTAAACTGCAAAATCAACTGCCAATTCTACTGTAAGCCTCTGTTTCAATTTCCAAGTCCGGGATGGTATAATAACGGATAGAAACGGAGGGTTATAACATGTATACTGCATCTGATAACAGATACGAGACAATGAAATACAACCGCTGCGGCAAAAGCGGACTTAAGCTTCCCGCACTGTCGCTCGGCTTATGGCATAATTTCGGCGACACTGCTGATCCCGCCAATATGGAACAGATGTGCTTTACCGCATTTGACAACGGGATCACACACTTCGATCTGGCCAATAACTACGGCCCCGCGCCGGGAAGTGCCGAGCGCAATTTCGGGCGGATCCTGAAAGACCACTTCGGCGCACACCGCGACGAATTGATCATTGCAACGAAAGCCGGCTACGACATGTGGAATGGTCCCTATGGTAACTGGGGCAGCAGAAAATACCTGATCGCAAGTCTCGATCAGTCCCTGCACAGGCTCGGCCTTGACTACGTCGACATCTTCTACCATCACCGCATGGACCCTGAAACCCCTCTTGAGGAGACCATGGGGGCACTTGCGCGGATCGTAACAAGCGGCAAGGCTCTGTATGTCGGCCTGTCAAATTACGACGGGGAAACTTTATCCCGCGCATCCGCGATCCTTGACGAGATGAAAGTACCCTTTATCATCAACCAGAACTGCTACAACATCCTCGACCGCACGGTCGAAAATAATGGCCTTAAGGACCCATCCGACCGGCTTGGCAAAGGCATCATCTGCTTTTCACCCATGGCGCAGGGCCTGCTTTCGGGCAAGTATCAAAACGACATTCCCGACGACAGCAGGATCAGGACCGACGGCCGCTTCTTAAACGAATCGCGCCTTGACGCTGCGACAATGGCAAAAATCGCTTCGCTGTCCCTTATTGCTAAAAAGCGGGGACAGCTGCTTCCCGAGATGGCCCTTGCATGGCTGCTTCGGCAGAGCGAGATTACTTCCGTCCTGATCGGTGCGTCCAAACCTTCC
>JAGCXZ010000034.1 GCA_017961065.1 Lachnospiraceae bacterium | reverse complement strand
CTTGTTGAGATATCCGATCCGCTCCGCCGCTTCAAACACACGGATGTTAAAATTCACATCCTCCGCCCGCTTGATCCCGACAGGATACCACAGGTCGTTCTTTCGGAGGAAAGAGAGCAGATAAAGTTTGGAACAGCAGGACCCCGAACCGTACTTGCTGCACGGGTATTCGTAGACCGGAAGCGAGCCGGCCATGGTCTTTAACTCCAGCTGTTCTTTCTGTTTTTCGTTAAACAGCCTGATATCGTCAACATAGGGGCCGTATACGACCGTTTCCTGCGGAAACAGCTTATAGGTCCCCCACATCAGAAGTTCCAGTTCGTTTTGCTCCGCCTGCGCATATACCGTTTCCAGATTGTCTTCCGCGATGTAATCATCGGAATCCACAAACGTGACATACTTTCCGGTGCAGATCTTCAATCCGGCGTTTCTGGCGGCGGATGCGCCGGCATTTTCCTGATGGATCACCCGGATACGCCGGTCCATCTTCGCGTAAGCATCCAGAATGCCTGCATTTTCGGCACTTGCACCGTCATCGACGAGTATGATCTCGATCTCGCGCAGTGTCTGATGCATGATACTGATAATGCATTCTTTCAGATAATCGGGCTCTACCCGGTAGACCGGTACCACTACAGATATTTTAACGTCTGACATCTGTCTGATCCGTTTCTCTTTCTTCTTCGTGATAATCCAGCCGGCGGACGCGGTACTGGATATCTTCCAGCAGTTTACGGTTATTGGCTATGATATCCGCCTGCAGTCCCAGGATAAACGTCATAAACCCGAGCAACAGCAATGTGCTTGCAAATACCAGCGACTGGACATGGCCACCTCCCGCGCCCCTGAACAGGTAGAACAGAAAGCGGACGCCAAGCGCAAGGCCTGCAAAGAACGGGATCAGTCCCAGCGCGCTGAAGAAGGTCAGCGGCCTGTACATCAGAAAGGCCCTGATGATCGTCAGCATGGAGCGCTTCACATAGCCGAACATGCTGTGGAACAGCCTTGATTTTCTCAATTCACCGTTCGTACGCACCGGCACGGCGTCGATCGCCATGCTGGTCCTTCCGGCCTGTACGATGGTCTCAAGCGTATATGTGTAATTGTTCATTACATTCAAATGCATGGCCGCTTCCCTGCTGTATGCGCGGAAGCCGCTCGGCGCATCCGGAATATCCGTGTTGCTTGCCTTGCGGACCACATAACTGCCCAGATGCTGCAGCTTCTTCTTCAAAGGGGAGAAATGGGCCGTATCATCGATCGGTCGGGAACCGATCACGATATCCGATTTGCCTTCCAGGATCGGGCGCACCAGTTTCTCGATATCCTCACCGCAATACTGGTTGTCCGCATCCGTATTGACGATGATGTCCGCACCGTTTCGCAGGCAGGCGTCGATCCCGGCCATAAAACCTTTGGCCAGTCCCTTGTTGCGTGTAAAATTCACGACATAGTTGACGCCCCATTTTTTGGCCACTTCCACGGTATTGTCCGTGCTCCCGTCATTGATGATCAGGTATTCGATCTCATCAATACCGTCTATATGCTTTGGCAGATCATTCAATGCGATCTCAAGTGTCTCCGCCTCATTCAGGCAGGGGATCTGTATGATCAGTTTCATGCTACTCTTCTTCCTTTGCTATATAAATTGGTCTTTTCTTCGTCTCCAGATACGTCTTGGACAGATACTCGCCGAGGATCCCGATGCAGAACAGCTGGATCCCGCCGATGAACACGATGATACATACCATGGACGGCCAGCCCGGCGTCGGATCCCCCGAAACCAGCTTCCTGACCACAATGAATACGATCATGATAAAGGCCAGGATCGTAAAGAAAAATCCCACAAAACTGGCAAGACGCAGCGGAGCGGTGGAAAAAGCCGTAATGCCTTCGATCGAGTAGATCAGAAGCTTCCAGAACGACCACTTGGTCTCTCCCGCTACGCGTTCCACATTCTCATAAGCGATCCATTTCGTACGGAAGCCTACCCAGCCGTAGATGCCCTTCGTAAAACGGTTGTATTCGCTCATTTCCACAATGGAATCCACCATTCTTCTGGTCATGATCCGGTAATCTCTGGCGCCGTCAACGATCTCGGTTTTGGACATCCTGTTGATCAGTTTGTAAAAGCATCTGGCAAACAGCGATCTGATCGGCGGTTCGCCCTTTCTGGTCACTCTTCTGGTCGCCGCCGAATCATAGCCCTCTTCCGTAACGGCCGCATACATATCCGGCAGCAGCGAAGGCGGATCCTGCAGGTCCGCGTCCATCAGCACGACATAGTCGCCGCCGGCATGAGACAGTCCGGCATAGATCCCCGCTTCCTTGCCGAAATTCCTGGAGAAGGAAACATAGTGTACGCGGGCATCTTTTCCGCGGAGTTCCTTGATCACTTCCAGTGTCCGGTCCGTGGATCCGTCATCTATAAAAAGAAGTTCAAATGACACATCCGGAAAGCGTTCCTCAAAAACGCCCATCGTCTTCTCCATTTCGGCATAGAAGAACGGTATGGCTTCTTCTTCGTTATAGCATGGTACTACAACCGACAGTATCTTCATAACCTTCCTTTACTGCTCCTCATTGTTCTTGACACGCAGGATATCATATTTGTCGCAGGGTCTCTCCGATTCCAGTTCCACATACAGGATCTGCTTGGGATGCGGTGCGCTGTCCTGCTCCTTGCCCGCATCATCCGTGATCTTTTTTACCGTGGCGCTGATATTGCTTCCGTCCGGTTTCATGATCTCGATCAGATCGCCCTTGTTAAACTTATTACGCTGCTCTATACGGATCACGCCGTCACCGGCGACATCCTCAACGATCCCGAGGTAGATATAGTCTTTCTCGTACGTATTGTTATCGTAGATCTGTGCTTCCTGATCCGGTTTGCCAAAATAAAACCCTGTTGTGAACCGGCGGTACGTGCACTTTGCGATCTCTTCGAGAAATACAGGAAGCTGTTCCCGGTAGCACTCCTCCGAACGCATGTAAGCGTCGATCGCCATCCGGTAGGTCCTTGTGACCGTGGCCACATACAGCGCTGTCTTCATGCGTCCTTCGATCTTAAAACTGTCGATCCCCGCTTCCGTCAGTTCCGGGATATGTCCGATCATACAGAGGTCCTTCGAATTGAAGATGTAAGTACCTCTTTCGTTTTCTTCGACCGGCATATACTCTCCGGGACGTTTTTCTTCGACGACCGCGTATTTCCAGCGGCAGGGATGTGTACACTCTCCATGGTTGGCATCCCGTCCCGCAAGGAAGTTGGACAGGAGGCAGCGTCCCGAATAGGAAATACACATCGCGCCGTGCACAAAACTCTCTATTTCCATCTCCGCGGGAATGTGTTCCCGGATCTCCCGGATCTCCTGCAGGGACAGTTCTCTGGCGGATACCACGCGCTTTGCGCCCTGCTTCCACCAGAAATCATAGGTCAGATAATTCGTATTGTTGGCCTGCGTGCTGATATGGATATCGATCGCAGGACAGTTTTCCTTTGCCAGCACGAACATGCCGGGGTCGGATATGATCAGCGCGTCCGGTTTGATCTCTGCAAGGCTTATAAAGTAGTCTTTGGCGCCCGCAAGATCCGCATTGTGCGCAAGGATATTGGCCGTCACATAGACTTTTACCCCATGCGCATGCGCAAATGCGATCCCTTCGCGCATATCGTCTTCATCAAAATTTCTGGCTTTGGCACGGAGACCGAATGCTTCTCCGCCGATATATACCGCATCAGCCCCGAATATAACAGCGATTTTCAGTACTTCCAGACTGCTTGCAGGTATCAGCAGCTCCGGCTTTTTTTGCTTCTGCATGTTTCGTCCTTATTGTCTCACACTGAGTGCCACGCCGTCTCCCACAGGCAGGATGTCCGTGACCAGCCCGTCCGTATGCGTCAGTGTATACAGGTATTCCCGCATCCTGGAATGAATGGTCCGGTTCCGTCTGGTAACGGCAAAACGCGACTCCACGATATCCCCGTCCTGCAGGACATTATCGGAAACCAGAAGGCTTCCCGGTTCCATCATCCTGCTTACGGACTCATAAAAGTTCAGATACTGGCCTTTGGCCGCATCCATAAAGATCATATCGTAGTGTTCACCGCGCGCGGCCAGATCCTGCAAAACATCTTCGGCGTCCCCTTTGATGAATTCGATCCGCTCCGCAAATCCCGACTCCGCAAAATTGCGTTCCGCAACGGGAAAGCGCTTTTCATACTTTTCTATGGTCGTGATCCTGCAACCCGCCGGTCCGTATTCTGCCATCAGGATCGCCGAAAACCCGACGGCCGTTCCGACTTCCAGGATCCGTTTGGGGCGATGGAGCGCCAGCAGAAACCGGAGCAGATTCTGGGTCGGTCGTCTGATGATCGGTACATTTGCCTTCAGCGCCTCTTCTTCGATCCGGTTTAAAAACGGGGTATTGCCCGTGTCCAGAGAATCTATATAGGCTTCGGTCCGTTCCTGTGAGATCACTCCTGTCCCTCTCCCTGTTCTTCCGGTGCCGCATCCTGCGCTTCTTCCGAATCTCCTTCTTCCTGCGCTCCTTCTCCCTGAGCAGGCTCATCCGGAGCCTCATCCACTTCGCCCGGCAGATCCTGCGTCTGCGGATTCATGGACGGCTGGGCCTTCTGGCCGGTATCGTCCGCGTCTTCTCCCGATTCGTCTTCATCCGACTGCAGCAGGACGGCAAACATCTCTTCTGCCGTCATGGAAGTATTCAGCGTAAAGATCCCAGGATGGATATCCCCGTCATACAGGGACACTTTTTCCTGGATCCGGAATAATGTCGCGTCACGGATCAGTCCCTTCTCCTCCAGCATATTGGCCACGTCCTTGACGCTGTCGCTCTTGGAGATCGTGATCTGCACATCTCTGCCCGGAGGTTCGCTCATGGGTTCCTCCGTAAAGATGCGGAAACCGAATGAATATGCCTTGCCGCCCAATTTTAAGAGCAGAATGGCAAGGATCACCAAAATAACGACCCTTATGACCGTTCCCAAAAAGGAATAAGCAAACTGCTTCCCTTTCATATCAATTACTTCCTCCTGTCTCATCCAGATCCAGTTCCGAAGCCATGATCGCTTCGATCTCCTGGAACATTCTGCAGTAGTCCAGCTCGGCTTGCATAAAATCATGTATCCTGACGTCCGAACACAGCCAGTCGTATTCCGAGCGCAGATTGTCCTCTGTCTCCGGATCCGTTACTTCCTGGATCAGCCCGTTGATCTCGCGCAGCCGGTAGATGCTTTTGATCAGTTCCGGAAACTGGCGGATCCGTTTCTTCTGCTCCAGATAGCGTTTGTATTCACTGCATTCCCGCAGCCTGTCAATAATATCGATCATATCTCCACTTCCGTGATCACGGGAAGAATCATCGGCTTGCGCTTCATCTTCTTCCAGACATATCCGCTGAGTTCATCTTTCATCGCATTCTTCATGCGTCCCCAGTCGGTGATGTTACGTTCCTTTAAGCTCTCCACCGTCTCCTCAACGATCCCCTGCATTTCCTCGATCAGCTCATCGGACTCCTTGACATAGATGAATCCTCTGGTGATGATATCCGGTCCGGCAAGCAGTGTTCCGGTTCCCTTCTCCAGCGTCAGCAGGATCAGGATCATGCCGTCCTGCGAAAGGATCTGCCTGTCGCGCATGACGACGTTTCCGACATCGCCGATCCCGAGCCCGTCCACAAAAACGGCACCTGTCTTGACCGTATCCGTGACTTTGCATTCGTGTTCGTTCAGGGATAATACCTCTCCGGAGGAAAGGATCTTGATATGATCAAACGGGATGCCCATCATATGTGCGATATTGGCCTGCGCTTTCAGATGCCTGTACTCGCCGTGAACCGGGATCGCGTAGCGCGGCTTCACCAGCGTATAGATCAGTTTGATCTCTTCCTGGCAGGCGTGCCCGGATACATGCGTATCCTGGAAGATCACATCCGCGCCCTTCTGGCACAGCTCATTGATCACTCTGGATACGGCTTTTTCATTGCCCGGAATGGGATTGGAACTGAAGATCACAAGATCGCCGGGCTTGATCGTAACCTTCTTGTGAATGTTGGTGGCGATCCGCGAAAGTGCTGCCATCGACTCACCCTGGGATCCCGTTGTAACGATGACCGTCTTCTCATCGGGATAATTCCTCAGTTCTTCCACGTCGATCAGCGTATTCTCCGGGATCTGGATATAGCCGAGTTCCGAAGCGGTCTGGATGATGTTGACCATGCTGCGGCCTTCCACAACCACCTTGCGGCCGTATTTATACGCCGAATCCACGATCTGCTGCACCCTGTCCACATTCGAGGCGAAGGTGGACACCAGGATCCTGCAGTCTCTGTGGTCCGCAAAGATCGAATCAAACGTCGTGCCGACCGTCCGCTCCGAATTGGTGAATCCGGGTCTTTCCGCATTCGTGGAGTCGCACAGCAACGCCAGGACACCTTCGCGCCCCAGCTCCGCAAATCTTGTCAGGTCTATGGGATCGCCGAAAACCGGCGTATAATCCACTTTAAAATCACCGGTGTGGACGATCGTGCCCGCGGGTGATTTGATCGCAAGCGCGCACGCGTCCGCGATACTGTGATTGGTCCGGATGAACTCCACCTCCAGTTCTCCGAGGCAGATCCTGTCTCCGTAATTGACCACATGACGATCCGTGACATCCAGCAGATTATGTTCCTTTAATTTGCCCTCGATCACCGCAATGGTGAGTCTGGTCGAATATACCGGAACATTCAGTTCCTTGAGCACATAAGGCAGCGCGCCGATATGGTCTTCGTGTCCGTGCGTGATGACAAAGCCCTTCACTTTGTCCGCGTGTTCCCGTAAATAAGTAATATCCGGAATCACGAGATCGATACCGAGCATCTCATCTTCCGGAAATGCCAGTCCGCAGTCCACTACGACAATGGAGTCGCCGTAAACGACTGCCGTAATGTTCATGCCGATCTGCTCCAAACCGCCAAGCGGAATGATCTGCAGACAATTCTGCATGTTGTTGGTTTTCAAATCAATCCTCCCTTAATTCAATATCCCCTATGGATTCCTCAAATACTTTGGCAATGGCGGGCAGCCGCTCGTCATCAACGATCTCGTAAACGCTCTCCGTATCCTCGTCCTCCGCTATGTCCTGCAGGATCAGAGCCTCCGCATCCTCTTCCAGGGAATCCGCGACCAGCAGATAATTCACCCCGCTGATCCTGGTCTGATCCAAAACATAAAATTCGACGGACCCGCTGCCGTCTTCGCAAGAAAATGCAATCTTCTGTAATTTATCCATCTATTCTCCGGTCGATCCGTCCGCAACGTTTCGCTGACTGTCAAGATATCCCTGCAGGATCAGCATTGCGGCGATCTCGTCAACATATTTACCGCGGTTTTCCCTGCGGATCCCGCTCTCGATCATCGCCCTGTCGGCCGCAACCGTTGTCAGCCTCTCATCCCATAACACAACTTCCAGGCCGGTCCGGCGCTCCAGGTGCTCCTTGAACTCCAGCGTCTTCTGCGCGCGCTCGCCTTCTGTTGCGTTCATGTTCTTCGGATAGCCGAGGACGATCTTCCCCCGCTCGTTCTGTTGGATCAGCGCCTCGATCCGCGCAAGTGTTTTGCGGAGCTTGTTTTCCGAATCCCGGCGGATGATCTCAACGCCTTGTGCCGTGATGAACAGCGGATCGCTGATTGCTACGCCTACGGTTTTGGAGCCGTAGTCCAGTCCCATCAGACGCATTCAGTTCCACCCGTTGTGCTTGATGTACTGTGTCAGCAGTTCCTCAACCAGCTCATCGCGTTCCACCTTCATGATCAGGCTTCTTGCGTTGTTGTGGCTGGTAATGTAGGTAGGATCTCCGGACATGATGTATCCGACGATCTGGTTGACGGGATTGTAGCCTTTTTCGGTCAAAGCCTCATAGACTGTCGATAATACAACCCTCACACCCGTTTCGGGTTCCGCCTGTACCTGAAAATATTGTGTGTTGCCCATGTCCTGCATGTTCTGATCCTCCTTTGTCGCCACTTTTTCGTGCGTAAAATCATGCCTTCCGGCAGGCGCACATACTTATGATAATTTTACTACGAATCCGCCAAAACTTCAAGAATCACGTCGGTTAAAAAGCCTTTTACAACACCCTTTCCCGATTCTTTGTTCCGGATCGTTCCGGCCGGATATGCGCACCGGATATAGTTTTTGGTAAAGCCTGTCATATAGGTCTTTCCGCCTTCTTCGATCTCCTCTTCGCCGATGATCTCAACGACCGTTCCGATCGCTTTTTCCATGAACGAATGCTGCCTCTTTTTGCTATCCCCGATCAGGATCGCCGAGCGGGCGTTCTTTTCGGCTTCCGTCAGCTGTTTATCCATCCGGTCCGCTGCCGTGCCTTTCCTTCTGCTGTACTTGAAAACATGCGTCTCATAGAGATCTGCCCTGTCCAGGAAAACTCTCGTTTCCATGAACTCTTCTTCCGTTTCTCCGGGGAACCCGACGATCACATCCGTTGTGATCGCTGCCTGCGGAAAGAAACGTCTGATCAGTTCCGTTTTCTCCAGATACTCCGCTGCCGTATAGTGCCTGTTCATCCTTTGCAGAACACTGTCCGAACCGCTCTGCAGGGACAGATGGAAATGATCGCAGAAAGCAGGGATCCCCGCCAGTTCTTCCAAAAAACGTTCCGTGATGATACGCGGTTCCAAAGACCCCAGACGGATCCGTTCGATCCCCGGGATCCTGCCCGTTTCCCTGATCAGCGCAAGCAATGCCTCATTGGTGAAACCGCCGGCTCCTGCCGCCTCGTTATAGTGCCTGTTATCCTCCGCGAGGTCGATCCCGTAAGAGCTTAAATGGATCCCCGTGAGCACAACCTCCCGGTATCCGCGCGAGGCAAGTTCCCGGATCTCATCCACAACCTGTTCCGTTTTTCTGCTCCTGGAACGTCCTCTGGCAAACGGAATGATGCAGTAAGAGCAGAACTGATCGCAGCCGTCCTGCACCTTGATATCGGCCCTCGTATGTTCAAGCGTGCGTTCCAGTTTGAGCTCCTCATACGGAACAGTTTCCCGCAGGTCTAAAATATGCGCGAGGTTTTTCTCTCTTTGCGAGAGCGCCTCCTCCACAATGGATACGATCTCACGTTTGCGGTTGTTACCGACGAGCAGGTCGATCATCGGATCTTTCATCGCGCCGTCGGGATCGGTCTGCACATAACATCCCGTGGCAACGACCAGCGCATCGGGGTTGG
>JAGCXZ010000322.1 GCA_017961065.1 Lachnospiraceae bacterium | reverse complement strand
TCTTCTTGATTTATTGAATGAAATCAGGAATGTATTCGATAGTTTCGGAGTTAATACAATATTTGAAGCAACAGATCGAATAGTCTCTCCCATCGGGTATAGCGTATCTTCCTAAAGCCAGCCTTTAAATACTTTTGAAGGATCATTCGGCTCATAGTTTTCTGATACTGCAAAATCTTTTCCTTCGTATGTTTTCACGGTTTTTAGAACTATTTCGCTTTCATCCAGATAGGTAACCGTGCAGGTTGTTAGAATTCGTGCAGTTAAGCTAACCGTTTCGCCCTCATATATTCCAGAGGTTGATAACTCCTTATTCAGTTCTTCAATTGTTATCAACGTTTGCTCTATATCATCTGTTTTATACCAACCAGCGAATTCCTGCCCCTCAGAAAGCGGGGGTATTCCCGGGTTCAAAAGGATGTCTTCATTAGTCACGGTTTGAGATGCAAATAGAGTATCATTTATGTAAAAATTGTAAGTACGGCGTGCATATCTGTCTGTTTCATTGGTTGATACAAGAGCATAGACCGAAAAATTCGAACTCTCAAAGGCAACTCCAATCGCCTGTACTCTTCCATCTCTGTATTTTTCGATTGATACAACAGCGTTATTTAATATTTCCTAACCGCCTCCACTCTTCTGATGGATCAAAGAGAACTTGTCGCCCTGCAAAGCATTAGGTAAAGCTAGTTCAATATGAACAATACTGTTATCATACGGCTGTAGATTATATAAATCCTTTTCTCTATTGATGAAAGAAATATCTACTGCGACGGAATCAATAATCTGTATATCATCACCAAGTGCAAGCCTGCCTATTTCATTTGCATATGCTTGAGATTTTTCTTCAATTAGCAATTCCGTTCCGTCATAAAACACACCTCTTTCCCAGCTTGCGGAAGCAACGATACCGTTATAAGATTCAACTAATGCACTCCCTGGTGGCATATAATCTGACCATGTTCCAATAAGCTCAATACCTTCTTCGGGCATTTCTACGTCATTACTGACAGGTACACCATTTAATTGCCATCCCTGAGATGCATAGTCTTCAAGAACCGATTCTTCATCTACATGCACTTTTTCACCGGCCTTAACCTCAACGGATGAATCCAAGTCTGGAGCATTAACTGGAACAGTTTCATCATAAGAAAAACTGAGACTGTAGGTATCTGTCCCACCATCTTCAGAATTCAAGTTGTTGCTCTCATTCTCTTCGGGAAGGTATTCTGCTTCGAAACCATCGTTATCATCCTCAGCTTCTTTCTCAGAAGCGTTTAAGATTGCTTCATCTATAGGAAGATCATCGAAAGAATTCGATTCCTCCAATGCATAACCAGGCATAAAACAGAAAGACAACAGCATAGTTAATATGATAATTCCGATTATTTTTACCAGATCAGATACTCTCATTTGAAATCCCACAAAAGGTCAGTTCACCTATAAATATACATTTTCGAGTATAGACAAAATCATAATACATGTCAATTCTGCAAGTTTTATGATCTATTATTTCTATACCCTACTTGTTTTTTTCTTTGTCAGATGATAGTCTATTAAACAGAATACGAAAGGAGCCGTTGTGACGATGATACAGCCGGAAGATGTCATGAAAGCCTCGGAGGAAGACTGGGAGGATTTTAAGAAAAAAGCTGCGGCGGATCCTTTATACTACAACGGTCCCGGTGACCTTCTGGATACTGCCGAAGGCCGCGCGAAGTTCTGCGCGCTGAACGAGACCGGCGTATTCCGCAAGCAGGATCCTGACTTCCCGAATTCCAAGATTTGGGTGTTCAACCTACAGGGTAAAGGATTAACAATCAAAAAGCGCAGCCGCGTTGACCCGGCACTGATGGAAGACATTGACTATGATGCCGACGGGAACCCGACCGGGAAAAGCTACGAGCCCGCTTAAAAGCGGGCTCGTAGCTTTTTAACCGTATTTACTTGATATTGCCAAGCAGCCCGCGGATGATGGAACTGCTGCCGTTTCGCATGACAGAGCTCAAGGCACTAGTAGCGGCGCGCTTCATGATGGTCTTAGTATCTGTCTGTTTTCCTCCCATCACGGAATTGACAATATTGGTACTGACGGAATGCGCCACAGAAGTTGTCGCGGCTCTGGCTGCGCGTTCCATGGTTTTCCGTCTTTTTTCCGCTTCGCGTTCCGCCGCTTTTATTGCAGCGTCTTCGTCTTTCTGCCGCTGTTTTTCAGCCTGAGCTTCCGCTTTCAGGCGTTCCTTTTCGGCGGCTGCCTATTCCTTCTCGCGGGCACGCTGAGCTTCCAGTTCTTCATTGGCACTTAGTATGATTTCGTATGCGGATTCGCGGTCATAGCTTTCGCGATACTTCTGCTCAAACTCATCCGAGAGGATAAACGTCTGCATCACCGGCTTATCAATCACACCGGACATGCTCTGCGGCGGCAGAATATATGCACGCTCGACCGGCGTCGGGATTCCTTCCTCATCCAGAAAACTGACCAAAGCCTCGCCCACCCCGAGTTCTTTCAAGACCGTTTCCGTATCAAAAGCCGGGTTCTCACGGAAGCCCTTTGCCGCAGCCCGAACCGATTTCAGCTCGGCGGGAGTATATGCGCGCAAGGCATGCTGCACACGGTTGGAAAGCTGTGCAAGCACCTCATCCGGCAGGTCGGAAGGATTCTGCGTGACAAAATAGATACCAACGCCTTTCGAACGGATGAGCCGGACCGTTTGGACGATCTTCTGCACCAGGGTCTTCGGGCAGTCGGTAAACAGAAGGTGTGCTTCGTCAAAGAAGAACACGATACGAGGTTTTTCCAGATCGCCGACTTCCGGCAGACGTTCCATCAGCTCCGTCATCATCCAGAGCAGGAAGGTGGCATACACGGTAGGGCTCTGGATCAGTCTTCCGGCTGAGAGGATATTGATGTAGCCTTTTCCGCCGCGCCCGATACGCAGCCAGTCGTGAATGTCCAGCGCCGGCTCGCCGAAAAAGTCTTTCCCGCCCTCCTCTTCAAAGGTGAGCAGCGCACGCTGAATCGCGCCGATGCTTGCCGCCGAGACATTGCCGTACAGCGTGGTAAACTCTGCCCGGTTATCGCCCACAAACTGCAGCATGGCCCGCAGATCCTTCAGGTCAAGCAGGAGCAGCCCGTGATCATCCGCAACACGAAAAACAATATTCAGCACGCCCGTCTGTACGGCAGTGAGATTCAGCAGCCGTGCCAGCAAAGTCGGGCCCATTTCGGATACCGTAACACGCACGGGATGACCGTACTCGCCGAAGATATCCCAGAAGCGCGTCGGAAAACTCCGGAACTCAAAGTCCTCTTCCAGACCGAGTTTTAGAACCCGTTCGTGTACGGAACCGGTGTCGCTCCCCGGCAGGCACATCCCGGACAGGTCACCCTTGACATCCGCAAGGAATACCGGCACACCCATATCGGAAAAGGACTCCGCCATGACTTTCATGGTGACCGTCTTCCCGGTACCGGTTGCACCGGCAATCAG
>JAGCXZ010000321.1 GCA_017961065.1 Lachnospiraceae bacterium | reverse complement strand
TTGATATTGGCTCCTGTGATCACAAAGGTCTGATCCGCCTTTCCGGTAAAGTTACCTTTCCCCGTAACCGTAACCGTCGGCCGTTTCGTCGTGGCGTCCGTCGTTATTGCTGTATTATTCGTATATTTTACGGTATAGTCTTTTCCTTCCTCCAAAACGGATTCTTTGAAAACGACTTTCACCGCAGGTTTTACGCCGGATTGTACATAAGGATACTCATCCCCTGACTCCGCTTCAAACGGAATCAGCGTGATCGTTGCCGTTTCCTTCAGATTGGCCGGTTTGATCGTAAAGGTCCTGCTCACGCTTCCGGTATACTTGCCTCTTCCATAGATGGTCACTTTGGCTTTGCCGATATTTTTATTCTTCTCATAGACCAGTTTGTATTCCCATGTATTCAGTTTTTTGCCGTTGTATGTGATCCACAGTTCGGGCTGCTGTTCAGTCCCGTCATACTCACAGTCATGAGGGGTTGTGATCACCGCTTTGCTGATCGGGATTCCCGTGATCTGAAAGCTCAGCGTCAGAGTCCCGACATATCCCTTTTCCTCAACCCCGTGGAGTGTTACCTTTGCGGTTCCGGGAGACTTATTGTCGGTATAATCAATATCATCATCTACCACATAATCCTCGCCCTTTTTCAACGTTTTCCCGCCGTCGCGGATGACCAGATCCTCATCCGACAGCGTAACGCCGCCTGTCGTATAATCCTGAGCCTTAATCTTATCCGCCTTTAAGGAACTCATCAGTTTCTTTGTCGGGTTTGCGATCACAAAAGGCATTTTTAGCTGTGCCTCAAAGTTCCCGATCCCCGTGATCCTGATATAGTATGTTCCGGGGTCTTTCGGGATACACCATTCCCTTAATCCTTCATCCGCAAAGTATGCGATCTCATAGTCCTTTCCCTTCTTTAACGTCATCCCGTTATAGGTGATCTTCGGTACCGGCTTCTGTTCTTTTTTGGTGTATTTGGATGCCGCGGGTTCCGTAACAGTCACGTCCGCATCTGTCAGTTTCTTTTTCAGGATCACAAAACTGTCCGAATCCTTTTCGGCATAGTTGCCCTTTCCGATAACGGTAAACGAGGCCATGCCGGCATTGATATTGTTTGCATATGTGATCGTATAGTCTTTCTTTTCCTCCAGATGCCTGGTTCCGAAGTATACTTCGACAGCAGGCTTGATCGCCTTTCCGGTGTATGTCTGATCTTCCACTGCTGTATGCGTAAAAAGCGGTGCATCCACGGGATCATAGAAATCACTGCGGATCGCCGTGCCGTTTGCGATATAGGTGATTGGCGCTCCTGTTTTCGCATCGATCCAGGTCTTTCCGACGGAACCTAAAAGTGGATACGCCTGATTTGAACGGTTCACGACTTTACGGAAGCCGTTTCTTCCGTCAATCTTTGATGCATCCCTTACATTTTTCCCGATCGTCAGGCTTCCCGCCAAGCCACTGCAACCATAAAATGCATTATACCCAAGCGTCGTCACACTGTCCGGAATCGTCAGGCTTCCGCTAAATCCTCTGCATTCCTTAAATGCACTTTCTCCGATCGTTGTCACACTGTCCGGAATCGTCAGGCTTCCGGTAAATCCTCTGCATCCCTCAAATGCTTTTTCTCCGATCGTTGTCACACTGCCTCCGATCATCAGACTTCCGCTAAAGCCGTTGCAGCATTCAAATGCCTTTTGTCCGATCGTCGTCACACTGTCAGGGATCGTCAGGCTTCCGCTAAAGCCGTTGCAGTAATCAAATGCCTTTTGTCCGATCGTCGTCACACTGTCCGGAATCGTCAGGCTTCCCGTAAAGCAGTTGCAGTTATAAAATGCACTGTCCCCGATCACCGTTACTGCTTTCCCGTCGATCTTATCCGGAATGACCAACGCTCCGTAGGCTGTATCCTTATATCCGTCGATACTGATTGTTTCGTCATCCAGAACATGATATTTCAGTTCATATGTTGCGCTTTCGTATGGCTTGTAATACTTATACTCTACATCGCCCAGTTGTTCTTCCGGATCCATGTCCTCTAAGGCCGGCTCTTCTGCATCGTCAACGTCGTAACTACTCAGCAATTCATCCCCGGCCGGATCGCTTTCAGCAGGCTCTGCGTCTGTCTCTTCCAATGTGCTCATTCCGGGAATGTCTGTCTCGTCCGCGCCGCTTAATTCCGAAGGTTCTGCCTCTTCCACGGTGTTCATCCCGGAAAGGTCTGCTTCCTCCGCCATGGCGGAAAGTGCCGGGCCGTTACACACCATACCCAGACAGATCACAACAGCCGCAATACTCTTACTAATTCTCTTCTTCATACCATACCTCCGAAACATACGGACAAATTGGGAATTGTCAAATGTTGGACTTTATACCATTATACAGCATTGTGGCAGAAACTAATATCCGATTTACCATCCACTGCACTCAAGCAAGAAAAGGGCAGAGACTTAAATCTCTGCCCTTTCTTGCTTCTGAGTGTACGTGAGAGGATTCGAATAGATTTTCACTTAAAAAACCCAGTAAACATGCGGGTTTGAGGGCCTCGTATATTTAGTTGAACGCTATTTGAACATCACTTTTTCGTCATCAAACGTCCTTTGTCAGCGAATACTAAAAGAGAATGCCATGACGATTTTCACAGCATCCTCTTATATGCTTTAACAATCAGATTTCAAATCACACGGAGCAAAACCCTTACTGGCATTTCTTCAGCAGATCTTTATCCGAAAACGCTAACTCTATCAGCCTTGAAAGAAAGCCAACATAGTCCTTATCATATGATTTTGCCTTTTTGATGGTCTCTCTTGATACCCGGATAGGCACAGCATCAAATGCATGAAACTGTTTCAACATTTCTTGCGTCATCTCAGGAGAATCATCATCAAATACTATAGGTTTTCTTTCGGCTTCTTCGATTTCCCTTTTTTCTTCATCTGTTAATGAATAATCTATATCACTCATCTTCACTCGGACCATTATAATACCTTCTTTTCCCTCATCCCTGCAAATTTCGCTTGACCGGTATGAGCGTTTTGCTACAAACCGTATTACCATCTCAGTTCAACGGTATGGACGTTTCAGATAACGGTATATTTATCCAGCGGAGAAGGTGTAATTTAGATCACTCACCGCTGAACAAGTTTAGTTCGTGAATAAGTCGGGTAATGTAATGATTTTTGAGAAAACCCCGATATATTCGTTTTTCACTGGATCGTAGGTGGTGATAAGTGTATTATGAACGACTTCCCCTGGGGCTATCATGGTTGAAAGCAGTTCTTCTCTTTTTATGATTTTCTCATGATCGTCCTTGTCTACTTTATAGGGCTTGCTGTAATACTTCATTTCACACATATTTACAACATGATCATTGCGGGTAATGATAAGATCTATCTGAGAACCATCTTCATCATCGTCTCGTTTTGACCAAGCGGAATGAGATGTCAGAACTCCGCTGATTCCAAGAGCCTTCTTTATACAATCCACATGATTGAAGCATACATTTTCAAAAGCAAAGCCTCTCCATGTAACTACATTTTGAGCACTTAAGCTGTGTTCCCAGAATTCAGGATCCTTTGTTTTCCCGTTTGTTATGAAATGCAGGTAGTACAAACAGAAAGGATCCACAAGTTTATAGTGTTCTTCTCGGCTTTTAAACCCAAACGGTACATATTTAATGATAAAATCACTGGCTATCAAAGCGTTAAGAGATTTCGAAAAGGTGCCGCCGTCAGTCACATCCAGTTTTTCTGTTAATTCATTACGTGTGTAGCCGGCATTTCTAGTATATAATGATGCAACGATACGTTTAATCAATGTGGGGTTTGCAAAAACAGAATCAAATAATCTATCATATTCGTTCGCCAAGACGGCATCTTTTACGAAAAACAATCTGTCAATATTCTGCCCCAGGCTAAGATCTTCCTCGAAGTACGACATATAATAGGGAATCCCACCAAGGATCATATAGCTCTGAACGATATCATAACGGGAGAGTTTAATACGATTGTTTTTGAAGAATTGCTCGCATTCCTTGAGAGAAAAAGGCGAAAGCTTTATCTCACAGGTAACTCTTCCGTACAATCCGCCATGATTGTTGATCAGATTATCAAGCATCCAAGAGGTAGCACTTCCACAGACAACAACCATAAGATTCTCGCGGCTACATCCCCAACTATTCCAAAATGCCTCAAAAGCCGAGAGAAAACCAGATCGCTGTGTATCCATCCAAGGAAGTTCATCGAGGAACACAACCTGCCGTTCGCCTGTGTCCTTCTTTTCGAGAAGCATTTCCAGCATATAGAACGCTTCCAACCAGCTCTCGGGCTTTTTACCTTCAGGCATTCCCTGTCGGATAAGTGAATAATAGAAATGCTCCAGTTGAGCTGAGAGCATTCCCTTTTTGGTATTATCCAGTGGTGAGAGTCCGGCATGACTGAATGTAATGCGGCCTTTAAACGTCTGGTTGATCAGATAGGTCTTTCCAACTCTGCGTCTGCCATACACTGCCACCAAATGCGCTTTTTTACTGTTATAAAGCTTTTTTAGCTGTTTTTCTTCCTTTTCTCTTCCAATCATAGTTTTATTATACCCAATTTTATTTGGCGGTCAACGGAGAATTTTGATAGTTCACCGCTAAATAAACAAGCCTTAGGCTTTAAACACACCGTTGATGTGAATTACCCGTACCGCTCAAGTGATATGAGCATACCGTTTATCCGAATTGTGCACTCATCCCAGACCTGCTTCTTTGATCCTATTCTTTATCTTATAATATACTATCTTTATACATTCCTTCATCTATATGTTCTTTCGTATAGTTTTCACGCAATAGCATTTTCCGAACCCCCTTCCAGAAAAACCTTTATATCGTTCTCCCGGTTTCTCCTTCTTGCATATCTGAGCATTCTCGTCTTATCGAGGCAGTATCTGCTGTCCGCCTGCTCTATAACATCCGGGTACTCCGCTTTGCTGTATGTAGTAGATATTAGTTTATCAGCATACATGTCAACCAACATCTTTTCCAGCGTGATCACATGAGGAGCATCATTACGGAGCGGTGCCTCAGAAATCATATTGGTCACAACAATACAGTTTTTCGCCCAATACAGATCGTAGTCCTCACCTCTCGGTTTGTACAGCAAATTATCAAACCCCTTCTCCTGCAAAAAACGAAAAACGAAGAGGCTGCAGTCTTTTTCTACCTGAACAAAAACTGTATTCTGGGCGATCAGATGATTTAAAAAATCATTCATTGATACTGTTTCGAAAATCGTGAACTCAACAAGCGGGTATTTCTCACTTATAAGATCTATCAGTTTTTTCGCAATGTCCGAATACTCCGGCCAGTACTCTGTCTTCTTTTTCCCATCAGCACGCACATATGCATCATAACCATTGCGATACAGCTTCCCGTCGCGCACAAGAGAGCTGATGCTCCAATGATAGGTGCTCAACGCCAGATCCGGTCTTTTCTGCTGCAGAATATCAGTAAGTTCTTTATGTGAATATATCCGATCACTATCAAGTTCGTCGATCAACAATTCATACCACTGCATTATGATCCTTCCCCTCTAAGCAACGCACATTGGCAATTTTCGACAATTATGCCGATATATAGTATATATGACAATCGTTCAATTGTCAAACGCACATTGGCAAAATTCTAGTATTTTGCCAATGTGTACGCTGTTTGTTCATCTTTTGTTCCACTTCTTTCATTTTTTGATATATACAGCAGTCTTATTTTAGTTTGAAACGATTACGAGATAATCACCCCAAGTTCTCCCCAATACCCGTTTTTATTGGAACCGACCCTTTCTATAATTCCGTTTTTCCATAAATAGGATACATTATTCTGAACAGCAGTTTTCCAATTCCTGCTATGACCATTAGTTTTTCATGTGTCACATTAGGAGCATCTCGCACGGCATCCACGATCTTTTGCTGTGAAGAATTCAGTCTTTTATGAGTACTCTGGAGCAGATGCCAACTCAAAAACCCGTCACGCGCGATCCTGTTTTACCGTTTCTTTCCGGTAGGAGGATAATGCGGATCTTATGGCAGGAAAAGCACACTTCCAAAAGGCCGTCCTCCCGGGACGGTCTTTTCCGTTTCTTCCCAACAAACAAGGGGAAATGTTTTTCTAAATCAAAGAAAGGAGGTTTCAACATGAAGGAAAAGAGTCCCCAGGAAAAAAAGCGCCGGATCGCAGGGGCTGACAGCAGCCTGGCAAAGGAATTCCCTGAAGTGGCAAAGCTTTTTGAGATCAGCGGACCGGATCTGTCCAGGATCGTCTACGAGAGCGTGCAGCTCATGATCCGAAGTATCGGACATGCACCGGTATCCGTTGAAGGCAGAAAATCGTTTGTCTCTTTTCTCGATTTCTGGAACAGGTTTCAAGTCACACCTCCCCTTCTGGCGCAGCAGTATCTCTATTTTACTGCAAACGCCGGTCCGAAAACCGAGGCCGGCACGTTAACCGCAAATGGTTCCGCAAAATGCGATTTTCCCAAGATGAAAAATCCCGAGATGGAACCGGAATTTATTGACTGAAAGGAGGATTCTGTATGGTCAATAAAATAATCGCCGCAGACTGCGGCAAATCCACAACGAAGATCTGTCTCTTACAGGACGGCATTCTTCAAAAAGACAGTTTTCCGACTGCCTACGGCTATGCAACTGAAGGCAGGATGGATCTGATCGACAAGGCGCACACTTTCTCCATTGAAGGCAGCAAAAAAGCCTATCGTATCGGATCCGATGCACTTCCGATCAAAGCGGATGACAGCTACAGCAAGGATTCCGAGATCACAAAGATTTGCGCACTCTATGGGATCGCAAAGAATGTAACACCCGGCGATACCGTGGCGGTTGCGATCGGATGCCCGCTCACATCGTACATGGACCAGGATGCACGGACACAGTACTGCAAGAACGTCCTTCCGAAGGAAACGATCAGATGCAGTATTGACGGCAAGCCGACGCAGTTCACGATCGAGAAGCGCATTGTATTCGCGGAGTCAACCGGTATCCTTTCGCTCCACCCGGAACTCATCACCGCCGAGAACGACATCGGCATCATCGATATCGGCGGTCTGAACATGAACGTGACCGTTCTTGGTCACGGGACAATTCTTGATGAGATGTCACATACGACCGGCAATGGCGGCAGAAGGCTTTCCGCCCAGGTCAAAACGCTGCTTCGGGATCATGAGATCGAGATTGAGGAAGCGCAGGTCCTCGGTGCCATTAAACGGGGACGCGTCAACTGCCATGATGATGCCAAGTCAGCTCTTTCGGAAACCATCATCGCTTCTGCAGTCAACAACTTCGTTGACCGGATCGATGACGTTCTGCACCAGACCTGGCGCAACTTCGACACCTTAACACTCTGCTTTATCGGGGGCACTTCCTATCTTCTGAAAGATGCTCTCACAGAGCGCTACGGGAAGTTCGCGATCTTCGAAAACGATTTTGAACAGTCCCGCTTTGCCAATGCAGAAGGCTTTGTATGGCATCTTAAAGACGAACTCGAAAAGCAGGCGCAGCAGAAATGACACGAAGTACTGCCCTCCGTGCACTTTTGACACACCTGTCTGCACTCCGTGTCAGGGATCCGTAAAAATCACGGCATAAACCTATATGCCCGGTGTCAAAGTGTCACAAACCCCGGCTGCCGGTGTCAGCAACAAGGCATCGGCAGCCATTTTCTTTTAAAAAAACAATAACGGAGAAGGATCGGGGTCTGTAAGCTTCGATTTTCACCTCTAACAAGCATAGATTCAGCTGCCCTAAACGGGCCCATGAATCGCGGGGACACAGCCCCTTAAAGTTGGGCTCGCCCAAACCCTTCTCCCGATGGTCGAAACGGAAAATCCTTCGGATTTTGAAAACAGAAACACATCACATACGAGGACGGTGAATGGATATGAACGAAACGATCAAAGCATATCTTCCAAGTGATCTTGCAAAACGTGCAAGAGAAAAAGCCGGGGAAAAGAATCTCTCCCTCAGTTCCTACATCCAGTCGCTGGTCAGAGCCGACACGGCAGAAAAAGATGCCCCGGCGACCGCAGCTAAAGAGACAACGGAAACCGGATCAAATGAAAGCAGCATCCGTATAACGATCGCAGGCAAGGATGCGCGTCTCCTGAAAGAAAAAGCATTCGAACTCGGTATCTCCCCGACCGCATGGGTCCGGAATGCGATCAATACAAAGACCTTTCATGTCATCAACTTTTCCATGAATGATCTGGATGAATTCCTTGCAGCCTATAACCGGAATGTCGAGCATATACAGGGTGTGGCCTCGGTCTGCCTGGATACCAAAAATGTATTCCCGCAGGATCTGGAATTCATACTCTATTATATGAAAGAGATCACTGCTCTTTTCAAAAAGCACTTCTCCGCCGCATACAAAACACGGAAAGAAGTCTTCCGGGATCTTGTGAAAAAATACGAAGGGAGAAATCTGAAATGAGCATTGAGAAAGACATCGCGATCCATGCCACTGACGGCGTTAAAAATGTTCTGGACTATGTGAAAGATGTAAAACACGCCGGTGAAAAAACAGATCTCGGACTCTTCCTGGCAGATCAGGCTGCCGATGTAGACAATGTTCTCTCCTATGCGCAGAACATTGAAAAAGTCGCCTTTACGCTCGACGGGGATGCAACCCTTCTGGTGTCAGGCGTCGGGTGTGAACCGGCAACGGCTGCGATCTCTTTTCAGATAGACCGTGACCGTTACTACCGGGAAAGCAGGATGTGTACCAGACCGGCCCCGCTATATGTGGATAAGAAGACCGGCGAGGTGAAAAGCAAAAACTCTATCGAATGCCATCATATCATCCAATCGTTTCCCGCAATAGACGGTCTGGATCCGAGGCTTGTACACCGGATAGGTGTCGAATATGCCAAGCGTGCTTTTGTCGGTCATAAGTGCGTCGTAACAACACATATGAATACTGAGCACCTGCATAATCATATCGTAGTCTGCGCATACAGTGAGATCGAACCCGTCAAGTTTCATATGAACAATGCCTCACGCCGCCAGATCCGTCATATCAACGACCGGCTTTCCGTTGAATATGACCTGCCGATCATCCTGGATCCCAAAAGGTATCCCGATCACTCCCGGGCCTACTCTGAAAACACCAAGGCCAAACACCGGCAGCGTCCGAGGCGCACAGTAAGATTTAAGTCCTTTGACGATGTCTTCAAAGTCAGCCGTTATACACCGACCGGCCGCAGGCGGTCTGATCTTGAAATGCTCTTTATGGTCGCAATCAACCTGATCCTTTTTTTCATGGACCAGTTCATGGATCAGGAAGGTGCTGCGCAGACGCCGGATAATCCGATCTATATGCCCTATAACAAACGTATTGAAAAAATGGAGCGTGCCATCTTCATCCTGCGTGATCTCGGAGTGGAATCCGAATGGGAGCTGAAAGCCAGACTTATGATCACAGGAAAACAGCTGTCTCATGCAAAAAAAGAACTGGCATCCGTCGAAGAATCCATTTCCTACGAAGAAAAACTATGCGACTACCTTCATCATGCCATCTATGCCAGGGAAGAAGCCATGGATTATACCTTCGGGATGGATGATTTAAGACTCCACGAGGTAACTGAAGAACAGGTCTTTATAAACAATGCAAAAGAAATGCCGATGGCTCCCGGAATGAAACGGGAACTGTACCTGAAACTGGAAAAGCATCCGGAATGGAAACTGAAATATTCTTTTGATGCCATCTGTGCCCCGCAGGCAAAGGAGATCTGCGATTTCCTGGACAAAAGATCAAATAAGAAGCCGGTGTGCCTGCTCACTGCTGAAGAGTTTGCACAATACCGCCAAGCCAAAAAGGATGAAGTCATCACCCGAAGAAAACAAGGAATAAAGGATACAGATCTCATCGACCGAAACAGTCAAAATGATGCCTCATTTTTCAAATGGATCCAGTCCGGCGATCGGGATTATAAAGAAAAATGCGCAATAGACAGATATCGTAATACCTTGAATGCTCTGATCGAGCATGGTTTAGATCTGAATGACGCGGACAAACACTTGGGGCACCTTAATGCCCTAAGGGTCGTGAAAGAGTTGCTGCAGGCACAGATCAGCGAGCTGTCAAAAGATTACAGAAAAATGAAACGCCTGGAATCCGACCTGAAACTAGCAACAGCCCCGCAGTTCACCTACGGACCGCTCTTTTCCGAGTTCGAACTGCGGCAGTCGCAAAAGCCCGTTCAGGAACAGATTTCCGAACCCGTTCGCAAGCCCGAGCCGGAGCCCTTGCAGATGCCTGTTTGGCAACCGGCGTCGGAACCGGAACTGAAGAAAAAAGGCATGCGCCGCAATCAAAGTCTGGATGATGACTATCTGTCGTTATAACAAACCAGGAAGAGGCAGCACACCAAACCGGTATGCTGCCTCTTTTAAGGATCTTAGTATGCTTTAGTTTGCCACGGTGATCTTTATCTCCGCCTTATACTTTCCGTCTGCACTGACCACATAGATCGTCACGCTCTTGCCTGCAGTGCCTTTCTTCACGGTTATCTTTCCCTTCTTATCAACGGTAGCGACCGATGTATCGGAACTTCTGTACGCGACTCCCATGTCAGTGTATTTCTTGTACGTATTATAGAGATTTTTGTTTTCAGCTGTGTCCTCTATCCCGTTGACATCGAGTAACGGCGTGAGCGTGAGGCTTCCGCCGGGCTTCATGGTGCTGGTGTATTCGATGACACCCTCCGTGTCAGGGTTATCAGCGAGCGTGACATCGCTCACTCCGCCCTTCGCTTCGGCCGTCTTGAGCTTCATTCCCGTGGTCTCGCCGCGGACTGTCACCTTGCATGTGACCTTCTTGTTAGATCCGTCCTTCGTTATCCCGGTAAGGGTTACAACACCCGGACTAACTGCCAGCACTGCAAGATACTGACCTCTGCCTACAGTTACTCCATCACCGGTCTCATTCTTCGTTCCGTCAAGCCCCTTTCCGGTAGCATCGACATAATGGTCCAGAAGCGGTGTTTCGCCGTTATCCGCCGCGGCGATCTTTACGGCTCCGCTGCTCGTCTTCCACTCTACCGAAGGATCGGTCACATCGGCCGGAAGCATATTGACAATGCTTACCCTGCCGTACTGGCTGCCGCGCTGCGTCCCGAGCGTGAGCTTGGTCTTATCGAGCGCGAGCTTCGCTACTGGCGTATATACCTCGAATTTAGCTGATACAGCAGCCGCAGTTTCTCCTGCTTTCTTCACGTCGGCGCTCGTAGCCGTGATCGTTGCCACACCGTTTCCAACGCCTTTTACAACACCCTTCTGCGATACGGTTGCCACTGTTTCATCGGACGAAGACCATACAAGGCTTGTTGATGCCTTCTTCCCGACAACGGAGGAAGTAAACGCAGTCTTTATCGAAAATGTCTTTCCGATGATCAAACGGTTAACCATGTTTTCCGCTGATGTGGCATTTGTAAAGCTCACAGCCGTTACCGAAGGAATGACCGTTATCTTACATGTCGCGGTAAGCGGTTTAGCAGGCTTGTTCTTTCCGCCCGGCACTTCCTGTTTGGTCTTTACGATTATCGTTGCTTTTGTCTTATCTGCTTCATACTTACTGACTGTAACAACACCATTACTATCCACAGAAACATTGGGATTATCAGTACACTCCCAGATGAGTCCGGTATCTCCATCCGGATTTACCGGAGTAAGCGCTGCCGTAAGTTTGAACGTATTCCCTTCACCGAGCGAAAGGCTCGTCTTCGACAGCTTCATGCCCTTAAGGGGATTGGCCGCGGCCACGGATACCTTGCAGGTCAGGACCTTCGTATATCCGTATCCCCTGACGATTGCGAGCACGTTCAGCTTGCTGAGCGAGGCAACATTATCCTTCGCCATGGCTTTCGCATCCGCGGTAACGACGCCTGCCGGGCTGACCTTTATGTATTTCTTGTAGTTCTTCGTCTTATTGTAGTTTCTGCTGTTCTCATCGCTGTACGCGGGGTCGAGCTCATATGATACGGTCACGGGCTGGCCGATCGCTTCACCGGTAGCTGTCTGTCCTTCGACCGCCGATACGACGTTCACCGAAAGATCTATGGCATTGCTGTTCTCCGCCGTGCTGAGCGTCGCAGAGGTCATGTTCAGCGCCGCGCTCTTGACCGGCACATAGATGCTGATCTCCGGTGACTCTGCAGATTTATCACGGTTTGCCGTGCTGGTCGCGATGACCTTTACCTTTCCTTCGGACAGGCCCGTCAGCACTCCCTTCGCAGAGATTGTTGCTATGGATGAAGCATCCGATCCATCCTCAGCCTTCACGACCTTCCATGTGAGCCCTGTGTTCTTCGGGGTTTTATCCTTTCCGCCCCAGTCTACCGTCATTGTAAGGTTCTTACCTGCAGCAAGCACGGTTGCGCCGCCCTTGCCTGTGACCGTAAAGTCAGGCACGGCATTTCCTACCGTGAATGAGCATACAGCTTTCTTGCCGCTTCCATCGGCGGCCTCGGCCGTGATCTTCGCGCTGCCGGGTCCTACGGCCTTTATCCTGACCTTATGCTCGGGGGACGCCCCATAGGTCCATCCCTTTCCGGCACCCTGTCCGCCACCGAGCACAGTGCCGTCCCCGCTGCCACATACGATGACGACGTCCTTATCGCTCGTGCTCCATATGACATCCTGCACCGCAGTGAACGGGAGCAGCTGAGCGGTCAGGTCATAAACCTCTCCCGTTCCGAACGGATAGCTCTTCTCATCGAGCGTCACCGAAGTGACAGGCTCCGTCACGGTGACCGTGCAGTGGGTGAACACTTCATCCGCATTGTGTTCGCTGACGGCAGTGATCACGGCGGATCCTGCGGCCATCGCGGACACCTTGCCGTCCTGCGTGACCGTTGCGACATCCGGATTGGAGCTGTGCCAGACGACCCGGGTGTTCTTAATGCTGTCATCATAGAACTTCGGCAGTAGCGTGAAGGACTTCCCGACCGTCAGCGCCTTGTTGATGCGGAGCGGCTCGTTGTCCTTTGATATCTTTTCGAACAGTCCCATGGCCTGCTGTCGCACCTTCACTTTTACTTTGAAAGTGTTGCTGTAGTTCTGCGTCTTGAGCATTGCCGTTATCGTGCCCGATGCCGCGCCGCCTAAATAACCTCTACTTTTGGGATTTGGCATACCATGCACCTGTGGATCAACAAATATTGTCTGCCCATGATTTTGCTCAACGCAAAATACGTGCCCAGCGCCATTTGGCCTTCCGAAAGAGATTATTGCTATTGCTCCATCTCCCCATGCTTGCATCTGCTTTTGAATGTCTGCAACATGGTCGCCGCCAGTGGTATATCTTCTCAAGTTATTAAAAGTGCCGCCATTTGGGTTGTGCATTATGTGAAAAAAGTTGCCTTTCTTGCTTGCTCCGTTGGCCAACGCATCATTCCGTGTAGCACCTCGCGCCTCAACGTCGTATCCTTTGCGACGCATCAGATAAGCAAACACACATCGCTGGCAGTTATTTTGATAGCGCGGGCCTTTCATTAGGTTAGGGTTAGCACCAATATTGGCCTGTTTCATGCTCATTGGAGTGTCTTTCGGGCCTAACGCTGCTTGTATGATCGCTGAATATTGTGAGCTGCCCAGCTCTTTTGGGTAACTTTTTTTCTCTGTCTGTCTTGGCTTTGGCATAGTTACTTACCCACAATGTACTCAAAGGCAGCCTGTACATCATTTGACTGAGCCTTGCCCACAAATAGCGTTGTACCATTTGATTCTGTGTAAACTCTAACAGTCTTAAACCATACGCTGTTAGGTTGATACTGCGCCTCAACTCTGTATGTCTTG
>JAGCXZ010000320.1 GCA_017961065.1 Lachnospiraceae bacterium | reverse complement strand
GGCGAGTGGCACGGCGGCGCCATGTACTATTTAAGAGACGGTCTGGGCGCGAAGAAAGGCTGCAAGACGATCGGTGCCGTTCTTGCGGTTCTGTTCTCTGTATTCTGTTTGCTTGCAAGTTTCGGGATCGGGAACATGAGCCAGGTCAATTCGATGGTTTCCAACGTGAACAGCGCGTTCGGGATCCCCAAGATGGCAGTGGGCTTCTTCCTCGTGATCGCTGTCGGGATCGTCGTGATCGGCGGACTGAAGAGAGTTGCGGCCGTGACGGAGAAACTGGTTCCCTTCATGGTCATTGTATATTTTATCGGCGCGATCGTGATCATCTGCATGCATGCAACGCTCGTTCCGAGTATCTTTGCTTCGATCTTTAAGGGTGCGTTCTCTGTTCAGGCAGTAGCGGGAGGCGGCTTCGGCGCAGGGATCGCCATGGCTATGAAAATGGGCTTCAAGCGCGGCGTTTTCTCCAATGAAGCAGGTCTTGGTTCTTCCGTTATGGTGCATTCCAGTTCCAACGTCAAAGAGCCTATCAGACAGGGTATGTGGGGTATCTTTGAAGTGTTCGCGGATACGATCATCGTTTGTACGCTCACGGCGCTCGTTCTGTTAAGCTCAGGTGCGGTCGATCTGGCAACGGGAGAGGCCAATCAGGCGATCCTGGATCAGATCGGCGGATCTTCCAACCTGATGAGCTATGCGTTCGGGCAGACATTCGGGCAGCTCGGCTCCGGATTCATCGCGCTGGCCATTCTGCTGTTCGCGTATTCCACGGTACTTGGCTGGAGTCATTACGGCGCAACCGCATGCAGATACCTGTTCGGGGACGGCGGCGTATTGCCTTACCGCTTTGTCTTCGTACTCCTTGTTCTTGCCGGTTCCGTCATGGAAGCTACGCTCGCATGGGACATTTCCGATACGTTCAACGGTCTGATGATGCTTCCCAACCTGATCGGCGTGCTGATCCTGTCTCCGCAGGTCATGAAGTGCACGTCCAACGATGTCAGACGTATCATCCGCAAAAAGGATGACGTGGAACCGATGCTTTCCGCTTTCCCCGATATTCAGGCCATGCAGGCCGAAGCGCTCAAGGCGGATCCTTCGGAAGATGATCAGAACTTCTGATCTGTCATTTTACATTGCCAAAATCACACTTTTTTACTAAAATAGTAACAGGCGGCCTGTTTTTCGCAGGCCGTCTGTAGTGAAGGTGGCATAATGAAGATCGCAAGGAACCCGCATACGATTAGGAAACACAATGTTACGGCAGCTTTGTTCTGCATGGTTGGGATCGCTCTCAACCTGCTGCTTGGCGCGATCGTTACCCGGCTTGGACTACCTCTTTATCTGGATACGGTCGGCACCGTGGCAACAGCTGTTCTTGGCGGGTATCTGCCCGGTGTCATTGTCGGTTTTGCCACCAATATCATCAAAAGCATTTCGGATCCTTCTTCTCTTTATTACGGCGCCCTGAATGTTTTGATCGCCGTTTTCGCAACGAGGCTTGCCCATCGCGGCTGGCTGAAAAAGCCGCTTGGCATATTTGGCCTCATCCTGGTATTCACGCTGATCGGCGGCGGGCTGGGTGCCCTGATCCCATGGTTCATGGACGGACTCTCTTTTGACAGCGAGTCTGTCAGCGGCATGCTCTACGCAACCGGTCATTTCAGCATGGGGGCATCTCATATGCTCGCAAGCCTTATCATGGATCTGCCAGATAAAGCGATCACCGTATTTCTGGTGCTTCTCATTCAGCGCCTGATTCCGGACAGGTTCTTTCCGTATTTTGATTTTAAGATCTGGATGCAGGCTCCCATATCCGGAGAGAATGAGGTCAGGACCGGCAAAACAAAGGTCAGGAAGCTTTCCCTGCGTGCCAAGATCACCATCGTGCTCAGCGTTACGATGGTCAGTGTTGCCGTGGTCATTACGGCAATCAGTCTGACCGTTTACCGGAAAACGCTGATCAAGGAGCACATGAGGATCGCGCAGGGTACAGCCGAGATCGCGGCAAGTGTCGTGGACGGAAACCGCGTGGAGGAATATCTGAAAAAGGGCACTGCGGCGGAGGGATACAGGGAAACGGACCTGCTTCTGCAGGGAATCCTGTTCAGCTCCACGGACATTGCGTATCTCTACGCCTACCAGATCAGGGAGGACGGCTGTCATGTGGTCTTTGACAGCGACAAGGGGAATGTCCCCGGCGAGGAGCCCGGTACCGTCATTCCGCTGGATGAAGGGTTCGCCCCGGTCCTGTCGGATCTTCTGGCCGGGAGTCAGGTCGAACCGGTCATCACCCATGACAAATACGGCAGTCTGCTGACGGCATATTATCCGGTCCTGGATTCCAACGGTAGATGCGTCTGCTATGTGGGTGCGGATGTGGATATGAGCCAGCTGACTGCAATGGGACGCAGCTTTCTGATGGAGATGATCACCGTATTTCTCGGGTTCTTCATTCTGCTGGGTGTATTTGTGATCTGGCTTGTTCAGTACCATGTCATATATCCCGTCAATACCATCACGGAATGTGTGGATGACTTTTCCAGAGAAAATGACACGCAGGAGGATCTGGATGCGGATGTCAGAAAGATCCGGAGTCTTTCTGTTCATACCGGTGATGAGATCGAGAAACTGTATCAGTCGGTCTGCAGAATGACGCTGCGGCAGACGGAACAGGTCAGAAATATAAGGCGTTTGTCTGATTCCACGGCCAAAATGCAGGACGGCCTGATCATCACGATGGCGGACATGGTGGAAAACCGTGACTCGGATACGGGTGCGCACATTCAGAAAACGGCGGCCTATGTCAGGATCATCGTGGAAGGCTTACGGAAAAAGGGGTATTACACGGAGAAGATCTCCTCGAAGTTCATCTCCGATGTGGTTCGTTCCGCGCCGCTGCATGACGTCGGCAAGATCAATATCCCGGACGGTATCCTCAACAAACCGGGCAAGCTTACGGACGAAGAGTATGAGATCATGAAAACGCATACCACGGCCGGCAAGAAGATCATGGAAGATGCCATCAGCACGGTCGAGGGTGAGAACTATCTGAAAGAAGCCAGAAACATGGCGGCTTATCATCATGAACGCTGGGACGGCAAAGGCTATCCGGAAGGGCTGCACGGCGAAGTGATCCCTCTTTCGGCACGGATCATGGCGGTGGCGGACGTGTTTGACGCGCTGACTTCCCCACGCGTATATAAACCCGCGTTCCCGATCGAAAAGGCCCTGTCGATCATAGAAGAGGGGAGCGGCACACAGTTTGATCCCAAGTGTGTGGAAGTCTTTATGGAATCATTGGGAGAAGTAAAAGTCATTCTCCGTAAATATAACCGGGAGGTGTAGGGCTTGCTGCGTAAAAT
>JAGCXZ010000033.1 GCA_017961065.1 Lachnospiraceae bacterium | reverse complement strand
CTCCAGACATTCCTCACCGCTTGTGGCCGTCGTCACGAAGACCTTGGTGGGTTTCAGCAGTCCTTTGATCACATTCAGGTTCATCGGCGTGTCATCCACTACAAGGATATCCGCATCCGGTGCGATGAACTGCGGTACATACGGACCCTTGGCCGCACCCGCGTCATGCTCCGTAAACGCGCCGACCGGTGTCTGATCGACGATCTTCTGTTTTACCGTAAATATAAACTCCGAGCCCTTGCCGTATTCGCTCTCGCAGATGAGCGTTCCGCCCATGAGTTCGGCAAATCTGCGTGAGATATCCAGTCCGAGTCCGGTTCCCTGGATCCCGCTGTTCTTCTGTTCCTCGAGGCGTTCATACGCCATGAAAAGTTTATCCATATCCTCCTGCTTGATCCCGATCCCGGTATCCTTAACGGAAAACCGCAGGGTACAGGTATCATCCACCCGCTCCGTCATCGAAACACCGAGCGAGAATCCGCCGACATCGGTGTATTTCAGTGCATTCGTCAGCAGGTTCAGAACGATCTGCTTGATCTTGCCGGCATCTCCGTAGAGCTGCGAGGGCAGGATCTCGTCCACCGCAACGTCAAAGATCAGTTCCTTTTCCGTACTGCGCATCCGGATCATGGAAACAATGGAACGGAGCATATCCAGCGTCGTATAGTCCTGCTCCACCAGGTGCATCTTCCCCGATTCGATCTTGGACATATCCAGAATATCATTGATCAGGGACAGCAGGGATTCCGCTGCGTTTCTGATATCGAGTGAATAGTTGATCATCGAAATGAAGTAAGGCTTGGGTACACCGGTTGCGTCTTCGCGCAGTGCCATCTCATTCATCCCCATGATCGTATTGATCGGGGTCCGGATCTCGTGGGACATGTTCGCCAGAAATCTGGACTTGGCCGTGTTGGCTCTCTCCGCGTCCTCCTTGGCCTGCCGTATCTCATTGTACTGTCTGCGGACAACGGTCTGCTTCATCACGCGCCAGACAATGAGTCCGGTAACGATCGAAGCCAGGATAATGGCCATGAGCCGTACAACGGGAAGTTCCAGAAGACGCGCCTTTTTTTCGATCAGATATACCTGATCCAGCAGTTCGCTCTTCCCGTCTCCTTCCAGAACCCGGATATGCAGTTTATAGTTGCCGTATTGCAGCCCCGTGAATTCCATGGGCTGCAGCTGCAACCTCTGCACGCGGACCCCTTCATTCTCTCTCCCTTCCATATACACATTTACCAGAGGATTGGAAAGCGTATAGTCAAGAACAGATGCAGCGATCCTGATCCTGCCTTCTGTCATGGGAAGATGATAGATACCATCCTCATCCGGAACGATCTGTTCATCGCCGCAGAAGACGGAACTGATCGCCGCCTTGACGGGGATCTCGTTCTCTGCTGCGGGGGAAGCATTCATCCGGCATACGCCGTCCCGGCAGGCAATGTAGAGATATCCGTCCTCGGATCTTGCGCTGTATGACATGGATGTCGGCGTGCCGGACAACCCGTTCTCTTCGGTATAGCAGCGGTAAAAGTTCACATTGTCCCGCAGCATGTCGTCTGCGTTCACATAGAAGATCCCGCAGGACGAAATGACCCATATGTAATCGCTGCTGTCCAGGACAACATCATAGTTGTTGTTATACGGAAACGTTGTGACAGGAGTGATCTTTCCGTCCTGCATGTATTCGATGGAATTGGATGTTACGATCCAGTACACATTTCTTACGACATCCTTTTTGATCCGGTAGATGACATCACTTGTCAGTCCCTCGTCCCTGCCGATCCTGCGGATCGATGCATGATCGATCACATAAAGCCCGTCGCCGTCCGTGCCGGCGTAGATCTCTCCGTTTTCTCCTTCTTCCGCGGTCAGGAATACGGCATTTTTGATACCGTCCTCTGCATCATAGGTTCTGACAACGGAATTATTCCTGATCAGAGCCAGGCCGTCGTTTGTTCCGACAATGGCCGATCCGTCCTTCTGAATGGTCACGCATCTCACTTCCGCATCCGGCATTCCGTTCAGTCTTGAAAAACGCATGATCCGGCCGTTTTTGTCGCAGCGGATCAGTCCTTTGTCGCTTGTAAAGGTTGCGATCCAGATATCTCCGTCCGTGCCCTCCTGAATGCAGCGCACTCTTGCATTGCTGACAGCCTTTGTCAGTTCGTTTTTGACGGAACGGCCGTAGGGATCAAGAATGATCAGTCCGTTTTCCGTCCCGATATATAAAGATCCGTTATGCGGGCATACCGCATTCGTTACTCTTGCGGGCAGTTCCGCATCCTTGAACACATCCATGCAGTTGTTCGTGACGATCTTCATCACGCCCTGCGTGGAGGATGCAAACCACATATTGCCCTGGAAATCCGAGGTCATCATTTCGATCCCGCTGGTCAGCGGGATATGCTCAAGCAGATGGAAATGATCATTGACATCCAGATAACCTGCCATGCTGGTGCTGCTTATCCATACCCTGCCGCAGTCATAACTGATCCAATGGCCTCCGTAAAGAGGGGATACGGGGATATGAACCATTGCATAGGCAGGATCCCCGAATTTGCCATGATAGACAACATCTTTATCCGTACACAGGTATACGGATCCTTCCCGTTTCGGGTCGGCAAGGATCGATGTGATCCTGCCCGTCCCAAGCTCCTCGCTGTCATAAACGGCCTTCACCCGGGTATCTTCGATCATAAACACCAGACCGTTTCTGGTCTGACCGTAGATCCTTCCTTTTGCATCTTCATCCAGTTTCAGAACACGCTCCTCATCCAGCCGCTGATCGTCTACCGGATGGATCTGCAGATCCGGGTCCGCATAGCAGAGGCCGGCAGTGGTCCCGATGAACACGTTTCCTTCTCCATCCTCCGCAAAAATTCTGATCGAAGAAGACGGCAGGCCTTCCTTGTATGTGATGTGTGTGCTGTCCTCACCGTTTAAGACAACGACACCGTTATCGTTCGTACCAACCCAGATCCTTCCGGAACTGTCTTCGAACAGACCCCGCCCGTTTGTAAGACCGGAAACCGTATCCATCCTGGTAAATGTGGATCCGTCATAGCGGATGATCCCGCTGTAACCGCCGATCCAGATG
>JAGCXZ010000319.1 GCA_017961065.1 Lachnospiraceae bacterium | reverse complement strand
GCAGCTGCATACCGGAGTAGGCTAGATCAAGACCGATCGTGATGATACGTTTCGCGCCAAGCTGCACCGCAAGGTCCAGGATGATCGTAATGACCGATCCGCCCGTTTCGTAGATCCTGCCGCCGCGCTCTTTTGCATAGCGTTCCGCAGGTTCGAATCCCTGCTGGCAGAGCAGGTACTTTTTCCCCCGGTAGTCCGAAGCGATCGTCATGGTCGCCGTGGATGCCAGAAGTGCCGGCACGGTTTCGTTCTCCAGTCCGTTGATCTGCGCGCGGATCCGCACCGAGGAATCCAGAAAAGCGACATAATCCGGCCGAAGCCCCGCATTCATCAGCTTTCTGAACGCCGTGCCAACGCAGACGACCGTTGGTCGGTTTTTCATTTGTCCGTCCGGTTTCGAAAATTCTTTCTGATCATCGCTGCCCTGCGCACCGATGAGCGGCCGGAGCAGCTCCACATTTTTATCAAGCGACGGGCCTGCTGCCACCAGAATGACATCCCGTCCGTTAAAATCATCCGCGAGGTCATCCGCAAGTCCTGCCGCGTGCTCCGTATTGTAACGGAAGTTGGTCAGCATATCGCCGATCTGGTTGCGGATGGAACTGTCCTGTACAAAGATCTGCATCAGCCTGTTCCGGATCCCGGGGTCTTCAACGCCGCGGATAGACGGATAGTGGATGACTGCCGTCGTATTGCCGGAAACCGCCTCTGCAAATGCCGCCAGCACCGGATCATGCACGATCTTAAGATTGCGGCCTTCGTATGCGCCGAAGTCCACAACGCTTCTGGCCAGTTCGATCACATTCGCATCGCTCTCAAATACCGTTACCGGCACAAGTCCGTGCGAAGCCTTGCACAGCGCCAGCACGTGATACCCGAGCCCCAGCCCGTAGACCGCATAAGCGGGCACATCCGCATCGTAATACTGCTGCGCGAACAGTTCCCCTTCATAGGCGGGGTAAGCGTTGCTGTGCAGATAGTACATGCCCTGCGCATCCGTAACGGAAAGCGTCAGATTTCCGGAAGTGGTCGGCTCCAGGCGGTAGGTTTTCCCGTCTGCCTCACAACTCGATCCGGCCGCGCGCAGGAGCATATCCGTTCTGTGATCATCATCCAAAAGCTCATTGTCTGCGCTGCCGCTTCCCGCTTCCGCAACGATCAGTTCCCGCAGCGCATTCTGGACCGACTCGAGGAATACGACCGTCTGCATCTGCATCAGGTCCGCCATGAGCACGTAGTCCTTCTGCTCCATGGCCTGCATCAGTGCCTGCAGCTCGCTCAAAATCACGTTTTCATCGATCAGAACCGCTCCCTGTATGCCCGGTTCCCCCTCTGCCCGGCCGGATGCCTCCGCCGGAGCGGCTGCGTTCTGGCATGCCGCTTCGTTCAGGATGCTCTTTTTCCCCGCAAGTTCAGAGATGATCTGCCCGTATCGCACGCTCCATGACGCAAAGATCCGCTCCCCGCGGTTAAAATTCTGCATGCGGAACAGCAGGATCATCTCCTGCAGGTCATTTAAGAGCAATGTGGTTGTATTGTATATCTCTATGTGATTCATGCCACTATTCCGTAAGTCCTTTATTGTTACGGCTTTTACGCATCCCATACCATCCACGGTGCTTTTCCGGCCGCGATCAGGCTCTCCAGTTTCTCCATATCTCTCTTTGTATCCATGCATTGCCAGAATCCGTCGTAGGAATATGCGCAGAGCTGCCCTTCCGCCGCCAGCGCCGCAAGCGGTTCCTGCTCCAGAATGGTATCGTCGTCTTTGAGAAGATCAAAGATCCGCGGTTCCAGAACCATATAACCGCCGTTGATCCTCGTGGAATCCGATTTGTATTTCTCACGGAAGGACCATATAACGGATTCGTTGTCTATCTCCAGCACACCTTTGGACTGGTCCTGAATGACCGCCGTAATGGTAGCCGCCTTGCCTTTTTCCTTGTGGAACCGGATCAGCTCGTTGATATCCAGATCGCAGACGCCGTCTCCATACGTTAAAAGAAACGGTTCATCTCCGATATATTTCCGGATCCGTTTCACACGTCCCCCGGTCATGGTATTGAGTCCCGTGTCGACCACAGTGACACGCCACGGTTCCAGATGCCGGTCGTTTATGATGATCTCGTTCTCACCGCTGGTAAAATCAAACGTGATATCGGAATGGTGCAGAAAGTAATTGGCAAACCATTCTTTGATAATGTCCTGCTTGTATCCCGCACAGATGATAAAATCATGAAAACCGTAGAAGGAGTATTCCTTCATGATGTGCCAGAGAATGGGTTTCCCGCCGATCTCGATCATCGGTTTGGGCCGAAGATGGGATTCTTCGGAGATCCGGGTCCCGTAACCGCCCGCTAAGATAACTGTTTTCATCCGTTCCTCCGTTCAACAAAAATACTATCTGACTTTTGCCGGAACGCCGACTGCCGTAGAGTCTGCCGGTATGTCCGAGATCACGACCGCACCGGCTCCGATCATGGCATTCCTGCCGATCGTGATGCCCTGGATCACGGACGCGCCGACACCTATGGTCGCGCCCTCTTCCAGACATACGTTTCCGGAAATATGCGCGCCGGGAAATACGGAAACGTAGCCGTCCGCCCTGAGATCATGCCCGATCGTACATCCGTAATTGCAGAGAAAGAAAGCACCGGTCCTGATCCCGACGGTCAGGATACTCTGATTCATGATGACAGAGCCCTCTCCGAGTTCAACGGAATCCGACAGTTCGGCAGAAGGCGCTATGATCACCGGAAAAGAAATGTTTGCATTCTTCCTGAGATTGCCGGCGATCTTTTTACGTAACGCGCCGTCTCCCACGCTCACCACAACATCAACCGGTTCATCATGCGCAAGCAGCCAGTCGTCATCACCGAGTACCGGAAGACCGTCGATCATCGTCCCCGGTTTCTCTTTGGACACCCAGCCGAGAATGTTCCATCTGTCATCTGTCATGTTGCACGTATCGATAACCCATCTGACCTCCCGCGCCATTCCGCCGGAGCCGATCAGTACGAGATCTTTTTTACTCATTTGGTCTCTCCCGTTTAAAACTGTTTATCACCCGGATGATCTTCTCCACATCCCGGTCTGCAAGTCCCGGATAGATCGGAAGACTTAATTCCGTTTCCGAAATGCGTTCCGAGACCGGATAATCGCACTTCTTATATCCGGCATCCGCATATGCCCCCTGTAAATGAATGGGGATCGGATAATGGATCAATGTTGATATATCGTTCTCTTTGAGATAAGTCTGTAATGCATCCCGATGGTCGCAGAGGATCGGGAAAATATGATACACGTTTTCCCGGATCTGCTCCGGAAGCATGATCTCTTCATTTTTGATCCCTGCGTAATACTGTGCGGCGATATGCTTCCTTTCCTCGTTCCATGCATCCAGATGCGCCAGTTTCACATGCAGAAAGGCCGCCTGCAGTTCATCCAGCCTGGAATTGGTTCCCATCAGGTCATGGTGATACTTCACCCTGCTGCCGTAGTTGCCGATCGCCCTGACTTTCTGCGCGATCTCTTCATCATCCGTCACAACCGCGCCCGCATCTCCGAGCGCCCCCAGGTTCTTGCCCGGATAGAAGCTGAACGCCGCGGCGTGTCCGAACGAACCGGCAGGATTCCCGGCCGCATCCTTTACGCCATGTGCCTGCGCGACGTCTTCAAATAACAGAAGACCGTGCTTCTTTGCGATCTCTCCGATCAGGTCCATATGCTGCAGCCTGCCGTACAGGTGTACCGCGATAATGGCTTTGGTGCGTTCCGTCAGAGCCGCCTCTATACGTCCCGGATCCATCAGAAGCGTGTTGTATTCCGGCTCGACAAGTACCGGTCCGGCTCCGGTCTGCGAAACAGCGATCGCGGTCGCGATGAAGGTATTGGCCGGCACGATCACCTCGTCACCCTCACCGATCCCGTATGCCTGCAGCATGATCCGGATCGCATCCAGTCCGTTCCCGCAGCCAACGCAGTATTTCCGCCTGCAGTAAGCCGCAAACGCATCCTCAAAGGCGCTCAGCCTGTTGCCGCCGATATACCACTGACTTTGGAACACATCCTCGTAAGCCTGTTTCAGCTCATCCCGGATCGCATCATGCATTTCCTGAAGTGATTGATATGGGATCATAGGATCATTCACTCTCCTCATTGACAAACTTCAAAAAATCATCGTAATTCCGGATATAATCCTCCTCGTTATAAACCTCCGAGGCAAGGCACATCAGGACCGCATCCGGAGAAAAATCATACATCTCTCTCCACATATTGTTATCAACAAACAGTCCTTCGTACGGTTTCTCCAAAAAGACCTTCTTCTTTTCGCCTTTTCCGTTATCGAGCAGGATCTTACAGGACCCGTGAATGCAGATCAGGATCTGTTTCAACGACTTGTGCGCATGATATCCTCTGATCACGCCTTCAGCGGTATCGTACATATAGTATACGCGCTTGATCTCAAAAGGAATATCGTTGAATTCCTCCAGCGCCACAAGCTGCCCTCTTTCGTCTCCGTGTTGCTGAAACTGGTATTTTACAATCTGCATATCATCCTCCGTAACTGGTTCTCTATCCGTTTCGTTCCATCAGATAGCGTGCATATTCAAAATCTTCCCGGCGGTCAATGTCCACGGCCCGCTCTTCGGGAAGCAGATATCCGATCGTATCCTCGCAGTAGTAGGTCCGCTTGGTACGCAGCAGTTCATAACTTAAGATATAGATCGCGCCGCACGGAACAACATACCGTTCTGCCTTCTGGCGGTTACTCATCAGAAGATCCGACCCGAACCCGCAAGGAGAAACTTTCCCGTCCGGAGCGGCACTCAAATACCATCCCGGCGGAACCGGCGCTTCCTTTACGGCGATCAGCGTCTTCGCCTTTTTCTCTACAAAAGCCCGGTATGCGCCGTCAATATCGGCAGATGTGCGAAGCGGTGTCGTCGGGAGCAGGACCATGAAGGTATCTTCCCTGTTATCCCAGTGCTCCCTTGTCCATTCGATCGCATGCAGGTAAACATCCACCGCGCCGGCCGTATCCGTTGCCAGTTCGTCAGGTCGCATGAACGGCACCTGCGCGCCGTATGCTTTTGCCGCATCGGCGATCTCCTTACTGTCGGTGGTCACAAGCACGCGGTCCACACAGGAGGCTCCAAGCGCCGCTTCGATCGTATGCGCGATCAGCGGCTTGCCCTGCAGTTCCAGTATATTTTTACCCGGCAGACCTTTGGATCCGCCTCTGGCAGGAATGAGCGCGATCAAACCAGATCCTCCTTCTCAAACATCTTATCGTAAGCGACATCGCGTTTCAGCGTTCTTCCGATCAGGTTTTCCGCCTCTCCCGGTGTGATCCCCGTTCCGGGGCGCTTAAAATCAATATCCTCTCTCGTCAGTACGGTTCCGGCAAGCAGATCCCTTGCGGCAACAATGCTTCTGCGGAACGCGTCACGCTTGATCATCTCGTCCGTATTGACGGTCTTTTTCGTTGAGCCGAGTGCTTCCTGCACATGATGCGCCGCTTCCACCAGCGCTTTCAGTTCCTGCGGATCCGCGGAGATCTTATGATCCCAGCCAAACATTTCCTTGTCGAGCGTAAAATGCTTTTCGATCATGCAGGCTCCGAGTGCAGCGGCAGCGGAAGGGATCTCCACGCCGAGCGAATGGTCCGAAAAACCGATCGGGTAGTCCGGATACATCATCCGCAGGGACAGGATGTTGTTCAGATGAATGTCCGCAAATTTCGGAGGATAGACGGAAATACAATGCAGCTGGATGATCTTATGATTCCCCGCATCCTCGATCGTCTTGACGGCTTTTGCGATCTCCCACAGATCACTTAAGCCCGTTGCCAGAACGACCGGAACGTTCTTCTTTGCGACATATTCCAGGAACGGATAATTGTTCAGGTCCATCGAAGCGATCTTAACAAACGGCGCATGACAGGTATCCACCAGATGGTCCACTTCCCTTTCCGAAAACGGAGAGGAGGAAAAATCAATGCCCACTTCTTTACAGATCTGCGCCATTTGATACAGCTGGTCCTCGCTGATGCTGAATTCGTCAACGATCTCTTCGAGTGTATAATCCGTCCTGTTCCTGTAGTCATCCTGCAGGAAGTAATTGTCCTGATATACCTTTTTGGAAAAGATCGTATCCTTGGTCCAGGACTGGAACTTCACGCAATCCGCGCCGCATTCCTTTGCCTTGTGGATCATTTCCTTTGCCAGATCCATATTGCCGTTATGGTTGGACCCCAGTTCCGCGATGATATACGGCTTGCCGTAATCAGATATGACTTTTCCGTTTTCCAGTTTGATCGTTCCCATGTTCACTCCTTATTCGTTCCTGCTGCCCGGTAGATGTCCTCCCACCAGAGGCACCCGGACCGGTCCCGTACCTGAAAGCGTCCGGGATCCTGTTTCATTTCTTCCAGTCTTTGTATGTAGATGTCTTTCTGTTCTTTCTGTTCCGGGCTCAGCCCATCATCCAGCATGCTCCCAAGGAGCCTGTAGTGATGCAAAATGATCCCGACCCGCTTTTGCACGGCCGCCGCCTCCCGGCTTCCGCCGGACATGTTTCCGGTATAGATCCTGTAATCATACAGCGCTTCGTCCGTATAGCGTGCGCTTCCGCCCTGCAGCAGCAGCATGACAAACAGCCACCAGTCTGCAGCCTCCGGATCCTCCGCAAGGTCCTGCGCGATGCCGTATACCGGCCGCAGCGCCTCTACCCGGGCCACCGTGTTGCCGAAACCTGCGCAGTTATAAAACAGAAGATCCTCCAATCCGATCTTTTCCCGGTATGAGCCGATGAACCGTTCGCCGGTCCTTACGCCGTTTTCATCCATGATCCACAGGTCATGGATCAGAAGATCCGCCGTCCGGTCAGAAGAGAGTAACGCCCTGATCCTTTCCAGCCTGTTCTCCGGCATACTGTCATCCAGATCCAGCCAGCAGAGATAGTCGTATCCGTTCTCCATTGCATACCGGATCGTCTGCAGGCGGTTCCTGAACGGGGTTCCGGTTGCCTGTAGCACCACCGTCCTGTCGGGAAGTGCCGGCAGATCATCCACGGCATCGTTCATGAACAGCACATCAAAACCCCGGTCCGTCTGCCGTCTGATACCGTCTATAAAATCGCTGCAGTAATCCATCCCCTGCGGATAGAGGACCGCAGCCAGCAGAATTTTCAGATCTTTTCCTGTTCCCGTAACTGCTCCTCCATTTCCTGCATAGAATCAAACTGTCCCATGTCCAGCCAGGCCTTGGAATTGATCGGATACACGCCGACGCTCAGCCCGTTCTCCCTGCACCTTTCCGCGATGGAAGGAAAATCGATCTTCTCATTCTCGCGGATGTGATCAAAGACTACCGGCTCCACAAAGTACATGCCCGTATTCGTAAAGAAGGAATAGGACGGTTTCTCCCGCAATCCGGTGATCTTTCCGCCTTCCTCGAATTCCACGATACCGTAAGGCACTTCGTAATTGATCAGTGAGCATACAAACGTGATGGCGTTTCCGCTCTTTTTATGATAATCCAGCATCTTGGAATAATCCGCCAGGATCATGCTGTCACAGTTTGTCAGAACAAACGTCGAAGTAAGCATCCCCTTCATCAGGCGCAGGCCGCCCCCGGTCCCAAGCGGTGTCGTTTCATCCACAAAATGAACCCGGTACGGCAGCGATACTTCACTGAAGTATGCCTTTATCATTTCTTTTTTGTAATTCACGATCATGTAAAAATCACTGCACTGAAAGGAATGGAACTCATTCAGGATCCGCTCCGCGATCGGGATCTCGTTCACGGGGATCAGCGGTTTGGGCAGGATCTGCGTATACGGATAGAGCCTTGTCCCCTTGCCTCCTGCCATCATGACGACCGGAAGATCCAACACGCCCTTCTGGTTCAGTTTCGGATTATACAGGAACTCGATCCCCGTTACGACCATGTCCGGATCCACAACAGGAAGCGCATCCACCTGATAGTGGTCGAACAGTTCTTTGAGCGTAAAATCCTCATCCTCATGGATATACTTGGGGTTTCTGTTCGCAACTTCCCCTGCCGTGCCCTCTACGGATCCGGTTTTTATGATCCATCTGCGGATATCGGAGTCGGTCAGGGTTCCAAGGAGCTTTTCCTCTGCATCCACCAGCAGCAGGATCCTCGTTCCCAGTTTTACCAGAAGCGACATCGCTTCTATGATCGGCATTTCGCCTGTAATAAAGCATTCCTTATAATTCATTTGGTTTCCTCTTTGTGGACAGTTTTGCCATCCGGGACTAATAAAGGACTCAGCACATGCAAATCGCGTCAAGCCGCGATGGTGCTTCGTTGCCATCACGGACCGCTTCGCGATCCATGATATACTACAGATTATAGATATCGGTCTTATACTGATCGAGATGACCCTTGAAAAATTCGATCGTCTGCGCGATACCTTCCTCAAAGGTATACTGCGGACGCCAGTCTGTAAGTTCCGTGATCTTTTTGTTGCTCCCGAGCAGCCTGTTGACTTCGCTCTTCTCCGGACG
>JAGCXZ010000318.1 GCA_017961065.1 Lachnospiraceae bacterium | reverse complement strand
GCGAAGAAGATCGTGTTCTTCGGCGGAGCCGGTGTTTCCACGGAAAGCGGTGTGCCGGACTTCCGAAGCAAGGACGGGCTGTACAACCAGCATGATGTCCGTTTTGACAAGTACCGTCCGGAGTACCTTTTAAGCCACAGCTGCCTGATGCGCGAACCGGAAGTTTATTTTGAATTCCACAGGCAGAAAATGGATACGAGAAACATTGAGCCGAACAATGCGCACAAGTACCTGGCCGCGCTCGAAAAACAGGGCAAACTCACGGCTGTTGTGACGCAGAATATCGACGGTCTGCACCAGAAGGCAGGCAGCCGGGAAGTATACGAGATTCACGGGAGCGCGCTGCGCAATTACTGCTTAAAGTGCGGCAAAACTTTCCCGGAAGATTATATTTTCGAGTCAAAAGAAGCGATCCCGCACTGCGACTGCGGCGGGATGATCCGTCCCGATATCACGCTCTACGAGGAGGGTCTGCCGGATGAGGCGGTATCTTCCGCGATCCGGGCGATCTCCGAAGCAGACATGCTGATCATAGGAGGCACTTCGCTGACTGTTTACCCGGCGGCTTCCTATATCAATTTCTTTGACGGCAAGTATCTTGTGATCATCAACCGCGACGCGCTGGATGTCAGAACGAAAGCCAATACGCTGATCATTCAGGACAAGATCGGTGAGGTGTTCACGGAACTGGCAAAAAAACAGGGGATCGAGCTCTAAAAAACCCTTGAACTGTACGTTTTTTTGTGATATCATGTTTTCTCGTGATACACTATTTTTAAGGATGACCGCTTTTTAAAAGCCGGCGTCCGGCAGCACCTGATAAGCGTGCTGCATGCCTTGCTCCGGACAAAGAGCCGGGGCCGGAGACCAAAAGGAGGTATAGCATGAGCAAATACGAATTATGCGTTGTTCTTAATGCTAAGATCGAAGACGAAGAGAGGGCGGCCGTACTGGAAAAGATCAAGGGGTACATTACCCGTTTCCACGGCACGATCACGAACGTTGACGAGTGGGGCAAAAAGAAGCTTGCGTATGAAGTTCAGAAGATGAAAGAAGGCTTCTATTACTTCATTCAGTTCGATGCCGAAACAGACGCACCCCGCGAGATTGAGAACCGTATCCGCATTATGGAAAACGTAATGAGATTTTTAGTTGTTAAGCAAGACGCCTGATAGAAAGTGAGTGTGTTATGAACAAAGTCATTTTAATGGGTCGTTTAACAAGGGATCCCGAAGTGAGATATTCCTCGGGTGACAGCAGCATGGCAATCGCCAGATATTCACTTGCGGTTGACAGACGCGGCAGAAGAAACAACAACGGTGACGAGCAGACGGCTGATTTTATCAACTGTGTTGCTTTCGGAAAAGCCGGTGAGTTTGCGGAGAAGTATTTTAAGAAAGGTATGAAAGTCGCCGTTACGGGACGGATTCAGACCGGCAGTTATACAAACAAAGACGGACAGAAGGTATATACCACGGACATCGTGATCGACGATCAGGAGTTCTGTGAGAGCAAGAACGCTTCCGCCGAGAATGCAGGATTTGTTCCCGCATCCAAACAGGAACCGCAAACGGAGATCAGCGACGGATTCATGAACATTCCGGACGGGATCGAAGAGGAGCTGCCGTTCAACTAAGGCTTATTTGTAGGAGGTAATCATAATGGCATATAACAAACCCCAGGGTGATGGAGAGAGAAGTGATTCTCCGATGAGGAGAAGAGGCGGCATTCGCAGAAGGAAAAAGGTCTGCGTATTCTGCGGTAAGGAAAAAGAGATCGATTACAAGGATGCAAACACCTTGAAGAAATATGTGTCCGAAAGAGGCAAGATCCTTCCGAGAAGGATCACGGGTAACTGCGCAAAGCATCAGAGAGCGCTGACCGTTGCCGTAAAGAGAGCAAGACACGTAGCGATCATGCCTTACGTGCAGGACTGATCCCAAGAGATTTAAGGACTTCCGGTTATCCGGAAGTCCTTTTTTGTGCGAATGATCCGCCTGCCCGGGCCGGTCGCGCCGGAGCGGTTCCGATTTGACAAAAACAGGTAAAGCACGTATACTTCACTTTATCAATTAAAAGCGTCAACGCGGCAAAGAGTTAAAAAGCGTCGACAGAAAGAGAGAGTTTTACAATGCCCATAACGGAATTGCTGGAAAGAAATGCGGATCAATTCGGCAATGATATCGCACTGGTAGAGATCAATCCGGAGATCAAAGAACGCCGGAGAGTAACCTGGAAGGAGTATGAGCTGATCGAGGCGAGCCCGGAAACGCACTACAGGAGAGAGATCACCTGGAGTGTATTCGATGAAAAGGCAAACCGTTTTGCAAACCTGTTACTGCAGAGAGGGATCAAAAAGGGCGACAAGGTCGGCATCCTCATGATGAACTGTCTGGAATGGCTTCCGATCTATTTCGGTGTGCTGAAGACCGGCGCGCTGGCCGTGCCTTTCAATTTCCGCTATTCTTCCGATGAGATCCTTTACTGCGCAAAACTCGCGCAGATCGACATTCTGGTCTTCGGACCGGCATTCATCGGCCGGATCGAAGAGATCTGTGAACCGCTTTCCAAAGGGCGCCTGCTGATCTATGTCGGAGAAAACTGCCCGACTTTTGCGGATGATTACAATTCGCTTACCGCAAACTGCTCTTCGCAGAGACCGGATATCCGGATCACCGATGAGGATCATGCGGCGATCTATTTTTCCTCCGGTACGACCGGATTCCCGAAGGCGATCCTGCATACACATGCGGGCCTGGTCCATTCCTGCAAGACGGAACAGAATCACCACGGGCAGCAGAAGGACGATGTGTTCCTGTGTATCCCGCCGCTCTATCATACAGGTGCCAAGATGCACTGGTTCGGAAGCCTGATCTCAGGCGGAAAGGCTGTTCTGCTCAAGGGAACCAAGCCGGAGTTTGTTCTGGATGCCGTTTCCAAAGAGAAATGCACGATCGTGTGGCTGCTCGTTCCGTGGGCGCAGGATATCCTTGAAGCGATCGAGAGCGGAAGGGTCAACCTGGATGATTACGAACTGAAGCAGTGGAGGCTGATGCATATCGGTGCGCAGCCCGTTCCCAGAAGTCTGGTCAAAAAGTGGCTGTCGATCTTCCCGCATCATGATTACGATACCAATTACGGACTTTCCGAGTCTTTGGGACCCGGCTGTGTTCATCTGGGCGTCGGCAATGTCGAAAAGGTCGGCACGATCGGAAAAGCGGGTTACGGCTGGGAGACCAGGATCGTGGATGAGAACCGCTGTGAGGTGAAAAAGGGTACGGTCGGCGAACTGGCCGTCAAAGGCCCCTCTGTCATGGTGGAATACTATCACGATAAAAAGGCTACCGCCGAGGTGCTCTCGGACGGATGGCTGTATACCGGAGATATGGCAAAAGAGGATGAGGACGGATTCATCCTGCTTGTAGACCGCAAGAAGGATGTTATCATCAGCGGCGGTGAGAATATCTATCCGGTGCAGATCGAGGACTTCATACGCACCAATGAAGCGGTGCATGATGCCGCCGTCATCGGGATCCCGGACAAACGCCTGGGTGAGGTGACGCTTGCGATCATTGAACTGAAAAAGGATTTTGTGGTCACGGAAGAGGAGATGCAGGAATTCTGCCATGCCCTGCCCCGGTACAAGAGGCCGCATAAGATCATTTTTGCCGATATCCCCAGAAATCCGACCGGAAAGATCGAGAAACCCAAGCTCAGGGAGATCTACGGCGGAAAGGGTCTGGTAGAGGCGCAGAATATAGGCTGATCGGAGATCTGACGGGCCTGCCGCATTTATGCCGCGGCAGGCTCTCTTCTTGCTATTGAACCGTAAAAATGGTAGTATATTGAGTCAGAGGGGAGTTGAAGCCGTATGCGATCCGTCGCCTGCGGCAGACACTGAAGGAGAAGAAAACTTGTGAAGAAAGTCAGATTCAAGGGACAGCTCAGGACCTATATGTCCTGGCCGTTGTTCCTGACGATCCCTTTGATCATATGTAATGTTGCAGTATATGTTATGGACCGCAACGCCGGATACGTTGTCAGTGCCGGGATCGCGGTCTATCTGATCATCGCGCTGATCCTCTTTTTCGGAAACAAACATTCGGTGGTAAACGATATGGTGTCGTTTGCCACGCAATACGGACAGGTTCAGAAGCAGCTGCTGCGTGACCTGGAGATCCCTTACGCCCTTCTGGACGAGGACGGAAGGATCATCTGGACAAATGAGGCGTTTGAGCAGACGTTTCATATCAAACGCGGGTACCGCAAGACGATCATGTCCCTGATCCCCGATGTCCACAAGGAATCCCTTCCCGGGATCGAGTCGGAAACGGAGACGATGATCGCGTACGAAGAGTCCGATTTCAGGATCAGCATGAAAAAGGTCGATATGCAGATGGCACTGGAATCCTCGGATCTGCTGGATGCGGTAAACCTGGACAGTTACCTGATCGCGTTCTTCATGTTTGATGAGACCAAGATCAACCGTCTGCAGCGGGACATCGACGACCAGCAGCTTTCAACGGGCCTGATCTATATCGACAATTACGATGAGGCGCTCGAGAGCGTGGAAGATGTCCGCAGATCCCTGCTGATCGCGCTTGTGGACAGGAAGATCAACAAGTATTTTTCCGCTTCCGACGCTTTGGTCAAAAAACTGGAAAAAGACAAATATCTGGTTACGATCCAGAAACGTCATTTGAAAGACCTGATGGAGAAGCGCTTCGACCTGCTGGAAGACGTAAAGACCATCAACATCGGAAACGAGATATCCGTCACCCTGTCCATCGGCTTCGGGATCGAGACCGGTTCCTACCAGACCAATTACGAGTACGCCCGTACGGCGATCGATCTGGCACTGGGACGCGGCGGCGACCAGGCTGTCATCAAGACACCGGATGATATCACCTATTACGGCGGCAAGAGTCAGATGGCGGAAAAATCAACCAGAGTCAAGGCGCGCGTGAAAGCGCACGCTTTACGGGAGATCATCGAGAGCAACGACCGTATCATCGTTATGGGACATAAGAATACAGATGTGGATTCCTTCGGTGCCGCGATCGGAATCTACCGTGCTGCCAAAACCTTTGAAAAGAAAGCGCATATCGTTGTCAATGAGGTGACCAATTCCATCCGTCCGCTGATGGATGAGATCGTACACGAAGGGGAATACACGGAGGATCTGTTCCTAAACAGCCAGCGCGCACTGGAAGTGGCGGATGCCCAGACCGCGCTGATCGTAGTGGATGTAAACAAGCCGAGCTTTACGGAATGCAACGAACTGCTCGGAAGGTGCACTTCCATCGTAGTGCTGGATCATCACAGGCAGGGTACGGAAAAGATCCAGAACGCGACGCTTTCCTATATTGAGCCGTATGCTTCCTCCGCTTCGGAGATGGTTGCGGAGATCCTGCAGTACATCCATGACAATGTGAAACTCAGGAGCGCGGAGGCGGACTGCATCTATTCCGGTATTATGATCGATACCAATAACTTTACGGCCAAAACAGGGGTACGTACTTTTGAGGCGGCGGCATACCTGCGCAGGAACGGCGCGGATGTGACCAGAGTCCGCAAGATGTTCAGAAACAACATGGATGATTATAAGGCCAGAGCCGAAGCGGTCAGAAATGCCGAAGTCGTACTCGGGGCCTATGCCGTATCCGTTTCGGCGCCCTCCGGCAATGCTTCCGAGGCACCGACGGTCATCGGTGCGCAGGCGGCCAACGAGCTGCTGAATATCAACGGCATCAAGGCATCCTTTGTCCTGACGGACTATCAGGGAGAGATCTATATCAGCGCGCGTTCCATTGACGAACTGAATGTACAGCTCGTCATGGAGAAACTGGGCGGCGGCGGTCACATGAACATAGCCGGATGCCAGCTGAAGGATATGACGATCGATGAGGCAAAGAACCTGTTGATCGCGACGATGACCGAGATGCAAAGCGAAGGAGAGATCTGATGAAAGTCATTTTATTACAGGATGTGAAGTCCCTCGGGAAAAAGGGCGAAGTAGTGGATGTCAGTGACGGGTATGCCAGGAACTTCATTCTGGCCAAAAAACTGGGTGTTGAGGCAAACGCCAAAAACATGAACGACCTGAAGCTGCAGAAGGCCAACGATGAACGCGTGGCAGCCAAGAATCTGGCAGACGCACAGGCTTTTTCCAAGGAACTGGAGAGCAAACAGGTCGTTGTGAAATTGAAAACGGGAGAGGGCGGCAGGACATTCGGGTCCGTTTCCTCCAAAGAGATCGCGGAAGCAGCCAAAGAGCAGCACGATATGGATATCGACAAGAAGAAGATCCAACTGACGGATCCGATCAAGAATCTCGGTGTTTATGAAGTGGTCGTAAAGCTGCACCCGCAGGTCAGCGCCAAACTGAAGGTAAAAGTCGAAGAGGCTTAGTATATATTCGGAGGAAACAGTCATGGAAGAGGCCGTGATCAAGAAAATAATGCCGCATGATACTCTGGCGGAACAGTCCGTGATCGGCTCCATGCTGCTCTCGAAGGATGCGATCATTGTTGCATCCGAGATCCTTAACAAGGATGATTTTTACGGAAAACAGTACGGGATCCTGTTTCAGGCCATTACGGAACTGTATAATGCGGGAAAGACCGTGGATATCGTTACCCTGCGCAGTCATCTGCAGGAGATGGACGCACCGGAGGAGATCTACAGCCCGGAAGTTCTGCGTGAAGCGGCCACCGTGGTTCCCAGTTCTGCCGGGATCGGACAGTATGCGGAGATCGTCAAGGAAAAAGCGGTCCTGCGCAAACTGATCCGCGTAACGGAAACGGTTGAGAATACCTGCTATGCGCAGAATGATTCTCTGGAAAACATCCTGGATTCCACGGAGAAGATGGTGTTCGATGTGATACAGCATCGCAGCACGAAGGATTTCGAACCGATCGATCAGATCGTGATGAACGTTCTGGAAAAGATCAACATCGCGTCCCAGACGCAGGGCAGTGTGACGGGTGTGGCAACCGGCTTTACGGATCTTGATTTCAAGACGGCCGGTCTTCAGCCGTCGGATCTGATCCTGATCGCCGCCAGGCCTTCGATGGGCAAAACGGCATTCGTTCTGAACATCGCCCAGAACATCTGCTTCAAGCAGGATCTGTGCGTGCTCCTGTTCAGTCTGGAGATGTCGAAAGAGCAGCTGGTCAACCGCCTGCTGAGTATGGAGTCCAGAGTGGATTCGCAGTCGATCAGAACGGGCAACATGAATGAACGGGACTGGGACGGCGTTGTGGAAGGGGCCGGTATTATCGGGCACTCCAAACTGATCATTGACGACACGCCCGGTATATCCATAGGCGAACTGAAGTCAAAGTGCAGGAAATACAAGCTCGAGTATGACCCGAAGGTGATCATCATCGACTATCTGCAGTTGATGTCGGGAAATGCCCGTTCGGACTCCAGGCAGCAGGAGATCTCCGAGATTTCCCGGTCGTTAAAATCACTGGCCAGGGAACTGAACGTCCCGGTCGTGGCGCTCTCGCAGCTGTCGCGTGCCGTGGAAAAGCGAGACGATCACAGGCCGATGCTTTCGGACCTGCGTGAGTCCGGCGCGATCGAGCAGGATGCGGACGTGGTCATGTTCTTATACCGCGACGATTACTATAACAAGGATACCGACCGCAAGAACATAGCGGAGGTCAACATAGCCAAACAGAGAAACGGCCCGATCGGAACCGTGGAACTGGTATGGCTGCCTGATTTCACCAAGTTTGCGAACAAGGCAAAGGAAAAAGTATAAGAATGCGCATAACAAAACGCCCGTGAATCCTCACGGGCGTTTTGTTCTATGATCGGATGCGTTTTATTTCTCGGAAATAGCACCAACCGGGCATGCACCTGCGCAGGAACCGCAGCCTAAGCATGCACTCTCATCGATCTCGTATTTTCCGTCGCCTTGTGCGATCGCGCCTACAGGGCACTGACCTTCACAGGTTCCGCAACTTACACAAGCATCACCGATTACGTATGCCATAGTAATAACCTCCTTTGTGTGTTACAAATATTCAACAAATATATTCTAGTATATTCCATGCCATTATACAAGAAAAACTTGCATGCGCAGAGAAAAAGTGATAGTCTACAAAAGCAGTAAACAGCAATATAAGGAGGCCGCGATTATGGCAGAGATCACAAAAGAAATGACGATCGGAGAGATCTTAAGAACAGTACCGGACGTAGCTCCGATCCTTATGGAGGCAGGTATGCACTGTCTCGGTTGTCCCGCTTCACAGGGTGAGAGTCTTGAGGAAGCCGCAATGGTACACGGAATCAGCGTTGATGACCTGATCGGCAGGATCAACAGCCGCGCGTGATCACACAAATAACAGCTTGGTCAGCGCATCGTCGCGCATGATCGCTTCGTTATGCTCGTTGAAGTATGCTTCCGTAGCGGCGGTATACTTCTCCGGCGTACCGTATTCGGAGATCATATTGCATACGCGGTTGAAGTCTTCCGGCGTGTGGTTCGATTTGGACACCACAAGGATGATCCGCCCCGTATGCATATTGCGGTAAAGAGAGCTTTTGCCGAAATAGAACGGCTCAAGCAGATGTGCAACCCTTGCGGCCGTATCGATGTCCGCAAAGGAATAAGCCTTGATCAGTTCGCTTTCACCCGCGGATTCTTCCGGTTGAACTTTCGGACTTGCTGCAGTCTTGTCGGCAAGTCCGTTTTCTGCGTTTTCACGGATCTTACGGAACAGATCCAGAACATTGTCGCTTTCGTCGGAGAGTGCCTGCAGGACATTATTCAGTCCGGAATCATCGTCTTCATGGATCGTGGGAGCAAAATTGGAAAAACGGGTATCCAGTTCCTCGGGATCCTCCACCTTGGTGATGATCAGAACGATGCTTTCGGATGAAAGCGGGATCGCTTCTATCATAAGAGGGATGTCTTCCGCTTCGAAGCCGAACTCATAAGCCGCCTGCTGCATCATATCGCGGAAAAGACTTTTGGCTTTTTCGGTACCGTAGGCCAGTTCACTGAGCTTCAGTTCCCGGTCGGCCAGATCTGCTTTTGTAAGAGTAGCTCGGATCTGATGATCATTGACTTTTTCCAGCTTCATCGCTTCACATCCTTTCTTTTTTGTTTTACTCATCATAAACTTTCAATCAGTATTCGTCAATAGATGTATCGGCAACAGAATCTTAAAGTTTAATAAAAAAATGTTGCATATCGGAAATAAATCGGATACAATCATTTCACGGGGCTTCTTTCGCAATCAACCGCGAAAGGAGGGCAGATTTACAGTAGTTCATTTTTCAAGCAATTTTTTCATTCTTTGCCCGTAATTACGGGTGTCAGATGAGCGGTTTACCGCTCGGTCATAGTTTCAAGGCATTATCATGAAACGATAGACTCCAATGGTTCAATGTAATTCGTCAACTGTTATTATTTTTATAATGGTGCGCGAAGGAGCCTCGTCACATAAGTGTATTCCGGATCCGTGTATCACGAACATACGGTAACAGTATCTTCTTTTGGTCAATATCACTTATGCGAAAAATCTTAAACGGGAGGTTACAATATGACAGATCCTTTGGAAACCCTGCTGCAGAAGAACAGACAGCGGGAAGTGAAGGCGTACCTGAACCGGCTTTCCAAGTCCGGAACGAAATTGTCCGTTGAGGGGTATTCCATACCTCTTTCCCAGATGGCAAAGGTGATCTCGCTCAGCGAGGGAGTCTGCTACATGCCGGATTATCTGACGGATGAAGATGGGGATCTGGTGGAGATCCGATTTAACCGGGTCTCCCTGAACTGATCTTGCCATACCTCTTACAACAAAACAATGTGAAAAGGGCCGTACCGTTTCAGTCACCAGACCCCACGACGCAACGCGGTACGGCCTTTTGCGTTATACAATGACAAAAGCCGAATTGTTTGATATAATGTGAGATTGGAAATTGTTTGGAGGAAACGCGATTTGGATAACCAGAGAATGATGTACAGAAGGCGCCGCCGCAGAAAGCGCAGGCTTCAGAAGCTGATCCCGGTCGGGGTGGCGATCGTGTTGATCGTGGCGATCATATTCGCAGGCGTGAAAGCGGGCTGGTTTGAGAGCCTGTTCTACTCTTTTGAGGAAGCGGATCTGTATGCGCATTTCGGCGCGATCGGTGATGATTACGCCGTGATCATAGATGATAAGGACAACGGCGATGACAAGGAGGCCAGACAGCTTAAGGTCATTGACGGTGTGATGTATCAGGATCTTGATTCGATCAAGGAAGAATATAATGACAGGTTCTACTGGGACTAGCATGACCAGATGCTGCTGTATACGACTTCCGAGGAAGTGATTAGTGCGCCGCTCAACGCCAGAAGTTACAATAAGAGTACCGGACCCGTATCGACACCGTATACCATCTGCCTCGAGGAGAAAGGTCAGCTGATCGTTGCCCTGGATTACGTGAAACTGTACGCTGACATCTCCTATGAGCTTTACGGCGGGAACGGGGAACCCTACCGTGCCCGGATCCTGACGGAAGCGCAGACGAGACAGGAAGCGACCGTTACAAAGGAACAGGCCGTCAGGGTGGCGGAAGATAAAAAGAGCAAGATCCTCGCCAACATGAAAGAGGGAGACAAACTCATCGTGCTGGATGAGGGACCGGAGTGGACAAAGGTCCGCACGCAGGACCTGATCACAGGCTATTATGAGACCCGTTTTCTGGGTGATACGGTCGATGTGCAGATACCCGCGCCGGAAAAGCACACGGAACCGGCATTTACCTATATCTCAAAGGACGGACCGATCCGTCTGATCTGGGATATGGTGACAAATGAAACGGCAAACGGAGGGCTCAAGGACAGGCTTTCCGGGCAGCAGGGTCTGACAACGATCTCGCCGACCTGGTTTTTTGTCGCGGATAACGACGGAAACATTGAGAGCATCGCGAGCCATGATTATGTGGAATCGGCACACGGCATGGGCCTGGAAGTATGGGGCCTTGTGGAGAACATCACGCACAATGCGGATCTGAAGATGTATGAGCTGCTGTCTTACTCAGGTAAACGGGCCTTTCTGATCGAGCAGCTGATCCAGTATGCCACGGAATATGATCTTGACGGGATCAACCTTGACTTTGAGACCATTCCGACGGAAGCGGGCGAGTGCTACGTCCAGTTCATCAGGGAACTGTCGCTGGCCTGCCGTTCTGCGGGGATCGTACTTTCGGTTGACAACTATGTGCCCACAGAGAGTACGGAGCATTACAACAGAGCCCAGCAGGGCCTTTTTGCGGACTATATCATCATCATGGGATATGATGAGCACTACAGCGGATCGAATGAAAGCGGATCCGTAGCGTCCATTAACTTTGTGGCGGACGGTATCACCAATACGCTTGCGGACGTTCCGGCAGAGAGAGTCATCAACGCGGTTCCGCTCTATACGAGGATATGGATCGAATCGCCCAAGTCCGAAACGGAGCTCGCGGCGGAAGATCCCAACGCCGAATACGTTCCGTACAATCTGGAAGTACGGACGCTTGGTATGGATGATGCCAAAGCGGCGGTAGCGGAAGTCGGAACGGAAGCCAGATGGGATGACGAGACCCAGCAGAATTACGCGGAGTGGCAGAAGGGTGATAAGACATATAAGTGCTGGCTGGAAGACGGAGATTCCCTTGCGGCCAAAATAAATGTCATGCATTCGAACAATCTGGCCGGGATCGCAGCATGGCAGCTGACCTATGCAAACAGCACCGCGTGGACCGCACTGTCGCAGTTTTAGTGGCTATCGCGGCAGATCATATGATATAATAATATGAAAACGGCGTACTATAGTTTGGATGAAAATCAAATCGACCCGGAAGTGATCCGAAAAGCCGCGGAAACGGTCAAAAACGGCGGCCTGGTGGCATTTCCGACGGAAACGGTCTACGGTCTGGGCGCGGATGCGCTCAATCCGGAAGCGGCAGCCAGGATCTATGCCGCAAAAGGCAGGCCGAGCGACAACCCGCTCATCGTGCACATTGCGGACCTGCAGGCGCTGGATGCGATCGCAGGACCGGTCCCGGAGGCGGCGTTGAAACTGGCGGAGGAATTCTGGCCGGGACCGCTGACCATGATCTTTCATAAAAAAGAATGCGTCCCGAAACAGACTACGGGCGGATTATCCACGGTGGCTGTGCGGATGCCGGCAAACCGGATCGCGCTGGAACTGATCCGTGCTTCCGGCGGATATATCGCAGCGCCAAGCGCGAATCTGTCGGGACGGCCGAGCCCGACGAGCGGTGCCCATGTCAGAGAGGATATGGACGGCCGGATCGATATGATCCTGGACGGCGGCGATGCCCGGATCGGACTGGAATCCACGATCGTGGATCTGACGGAAGAAATACCGATGATCCTTCGTCCGGGCTACATTTCGATCGACATGATCCGCAAGAGTCTCGGCAAAGCGGAATACGATCCTGCCATAGAAGGCGGACTTGCATCGGGACAGGCTCCGAAAGCGCCCGGAATGAAGTACAGACACTATGCGCCAAAAGGCGAGCTGACCATTGTCAGCGGAGAGAGGGAAGCGGTTGTGGCTTATATCCGCGCCAGGATCGCCTGTAAGAAACCGGATCAGCGGATCGGCGTGATCGCAACGGAAGAGACGGAAAGTCTGTACAACGCCGATATCGTGCTGAACATCGGTTCCGCGGAAGACGAGGAGGCCATCGCCAGACACCTGTACGGCGTTTTAAGAAGTTTTGACGAGCAGCAGGCGGATCTGATCTACTCAGAAGCGTTTTACGGCTGCCGGATCGGCCAGGCGATCATGAACAGGCTGATCAAAGCGGCAGGACATCATATTATAGAGGTATCGTAAAAATGAAAATCGCAATCGGAAGCGATCACGGCGGATTCGATATGAAGGAAGCCGTTATCGCGCATTTAAAAGAGCAGGGACACGAAGTGAACGATGTCGGCTGCTACGACAAAAAATCGTGCGACTATCCGCCGTACGGCAGGGCAGTTGCCCACGCGGTTGCCGACGGCACCTGCGACAAGGGGATCGTGATCTGCACGACCGGGATCGGTATTTCCATTACGGCCAACAAGGTTCCCGGGATCCGTGCGGCACTGTGTTCCGACACAACGGCGGCTTATCTGACCAGAGCCCACAACGACGCCAATGTTCTGGCCATGGGCGGCGGTATGATCGGCATGAATGTCGCGATCGATATCGTGGATACGTTTCTGAACACGGAGTTTTCCGGACTTGAGAAACACAAACGGCGCATTGCCGGAATAGAATAAAAAAACAGATCAATCTTAGGAGGGTACGAGGAATGAGCAAGGTTGTCATCATGGATCATCCGTTGATCCAGCACAAGATCGGTTACATCAGAAGGATCGATACCGGAACCAAGGATTTCAGACAGACGGTTTCCGAGATCGCAATGCTGATCTGCTATGAAGCCACACGTGATCTTCAGCTTCGGGATGTCACGATCGAAACACCGATCTGTGAAACAACGGTAAAGGTACTGAAGGGAAGAAAACTGGCGATCGTTCCCATTCTCCGTGCCGGCCTCGGAATGGTAGACGGGATGCTGACGCTGATCCCGACTGCAAAAGTCGGACACATCGGACTTTACAGAGATCCCGAGACACATAAACCGGTGGAATACTACTGCAAACTGCCTGCAGACTGTGCAGACAGAGAAGTCTTCGTGGTTGACCCCATGCTGGCGACCGGCGGCTCAGCCGAGGCAGCCATTCAGATGCTCAAGGACAAGGGCTGCAAGAAGATCCATTTCCTGTGCATCATCGCCGCACCGGAAGGCCTCGAGATCCTGAAGAACAGCCATCCGGACGTGGACATCTACGTAGGCGCCCTGGATGAGAAGCTGAACGAGAATGCATACATCGTACCCGGTCTCGGAGATGCGGGAGACCGGATCTTCGGAACCAAGTAATATTATCCGGAATACATTTGGTGCGGACCATACCCGCGTGAAAGGACAGATCATGAGTGATAAAAGAACCGATTACATTTCCTGGGATGAATATTTTATGGGTGTTGCCATGCTGTCCGGCATGCGGTCCAAGGATCCGAACACACAGGTAGGAGCCTGCATCGTCAGTGAAGACAACAAGATCCTGTCGATGGGATACAACGGGTTTCCCTGCGGCTGCTCGGATGATGAATTTCCCTGGTGCAGGGAAGGCGCACCGTATGACAATAAGTATTTCTATGTAACGCACAGTGAGCTGAATGCGATCTTAAACTACAGAGGCGGCAGCCTCGAGGGGGCAAAGATCTATGTTTCCCTCTTCCCCTGCAATGAGTGTGCCAAAGCGATCATTCAGGCGGGGATCAAAACGGTTGTCTACTCGAACGATAAGTACGCGGATTCCGATTCGACCAGAGCTTCCAAGCGCATGCTGGATGCTGCGGGAGTCCGGTATTACAAGTATTCCTATACGAACCGAAAGATAGAACTGAATCTGTGATCTGTTTATGAAAAAGGGGACCCTGCTTTACAAATACATAGCATGTATGCTGGTGACTGCGCTTATGGCGCAGCCCTTTTCATACCCGGCATCTGCCGAATCGACTTCCGACAAGATCAAGAAGGCAGAAGAATTAAAGAAGCAGACCGAAGCGCAGAAGAAGGAAGTCGAAGAGAAAAAAGACGCGCTGGAGGATGAAAAGGAGCAGCTTCAGGTATACTTAAGCCAGTTGAACGAAGACCTTGAGGAGATCAGCGAGAATCTGGAAGACCTGGAGAAGCAGGTTTCGGACAAGGAAGCGCAGATCGAGGAGACGCTGGATCACCTCGAAACGGCCAGACAGGAAGAACGCGACCAGTACGCGCTGATGAAAAAGCGCGTGAAATACATATACGAGAAGGGGGAATCCACCCTTCTGGAAGCCTTTCTTTCCGCATCCAGTTATTCGGATTTCCTGAACAAGGCGGAATACGTCTCCAAAGTCGAGGAATATGACCAGCGGATGTTCGAAAATCTGGTGGCCATGCGTAGGGACATCGAAGACAGGGAAGCGACGCTGGAGTCCGAACGCAAGGAACTGATCACGCTGCAGGAGCAGGCGGAAACAGAACAGAGCAAGGTCAACGACATGGTCAGCTCCACATCCGGATCCCTTGTGGCAACAAACGGCGCCATTTCGGCCGCGGCTCTGGAAGAAGCGGCGTACGAGGCAGAGATCAAGGCGCAGGAAGCCAATCTGGCGGCGCTGAAGAAGCAGCTTGCCGAAGAGCAGGCCATGAGCGCAAGAGCTGCCAAGATGGCGTGGCGGGATATTTCCGAGATCACGTTTGAAGACGGGGACAGAGACCTTCTGGCCTGCCTGATCTATTGTGAAGCGGGCGCGGAACCGTACGAGGGACAGGTGGCGGTCGGCGCGGTCGTGATCAACCGTATGCGCAGCGCCGCGTATCCGAACACCATGGTCGGCGTGATCTATCAGAACAGACAGTTCTCGCCGGTTGCGAGCGGCAGGCTGGCAACAAGACTGGCCATGGGCGCAAACTCCTCCTGTTATTCCGCGGCGGATGAAGCCATGAAAGGATCGACGCCTGTCGGAAACTGTCTGTACTTCAGGACGGTAATTCCCGAGATCAACGGACAGATCATAGGCGGGCATGTATTCTACTGATCATTCGAATTGTTCGAGATTGACTTTGATGGAATCGAATTCGTTCCGATAGATGACGGACAGTAATTTGCTCAGTTTGTGAAGCGCTTCCTGAGCCTGTTCCGAAGTGATGGCACCGGATGCGAGTGCATCCGCGATCTCATCGAGATCGACGACTCTGACGCTGCCGTCCGGGAAGATGATAACGTCTGCGAGCAGATCGGTAAAGACGTAGGTATCGGTTTCCGCATTGTATGTATGGGAGATAATGTCGCAGTACCAGTAGAGCAGTGAGTTATCCGCACAGTAGAACTTGCTGATCTTGAAGCCGTCTTTCAGAAAATAGCAGGAAAACCCGTGATGCAGGTCTTTTCTGGGCTTCAGTGCATTCCATCTGGTCACGATGATGTCGGAATCCTGATAGAGGATGACGTCATCCTTCAGCAGAATACACTCTTCGGGAATGATCCTTTTGCGATATAACTGCGTCTGACTCATAAAGCCTCCCTAACATGTTTTATTAAGAATACTACATTATCCTAGACCTTTTCAATAAAAAATGCTATAATTTCGTTGATTGTAGCAACAAAAGGGGCCGGTGAGTTGAAATATCGCAAAAATGTGTTTCGATCTCTGACATTGATCACACAGTTCGGGATCTACATGATCGTCCCGATTTTGTTGTGCACGTTCCTCGGCATGTTTCTGGACAGGAAATTATCCACCTCTTTTCTGGTGATCGTTTTCTTCTTTCTGGGGGCGCTGGCCGGTTTCACCAATGTATTCCGGCTGGCAAGGAGCATTTACACCAGATCGGACGAAAAGCACATCAATTACTACGAAACGGAAGGAACGGACAAGCAGGACGATGATCGGGAGGATACTGCGGGACAACAGAACGCTTAAGGAGATGTTCCCGGGGATCATCCTCTACGGCGGAGTGGTTCAGGCCGTGCTTGTTATCTTTTTTTCATCAAAGATCTTCCGCGCCGTCGGGTTATGGACAGGCGTCCTGTGTGCCTGCGCGATGGCGGTGCACATGGCATATTGCCTGGAGACGCTTGTTTCACTGGATGAAAAGCGTGCCAGCGCGTATGTGAAGAAGACAATGCTTTTGCGATACGCATGCATCTGCGTTATTCTGGCAGCGATCGCACTCAGCGGACTCGGCGACCCGGTCTCGTTTGTGCTCGGCACACTGGGACTGAAAGCCGGCGCATATTTACAGCCGCTCACACACAGGATAGCAGCGAGGTTTTACGCTGACCCTGAAGAGCAGCAAAACTCAGACAGCAAAGAAGGTGAATGTTAATTGTTTCCAGCTCTGATGTTATCCGGCGATGTTGATTTTATGATCAAAGGTCTGTTTTCCTATCATATCTTTGGTCAGGAAGTCTGGATCACGACCACGCATGTCTGTACACTGATCGTCATGCTGATCCTGGTGATCTTTGCCATATGCGCCAACCGCGTTATCAAAAAGGCGCAGGTCATGGATGCGCCCGGTACGTTCCAGAATATTGCGGAACTGATCGTTGAGATGCTCGACGGCATGGTCGGCAATGTAATGGGCAAGAACGCGTTCAAGTTTGTCAACTACGTTTCCACACTCTTTCTGTTCATCTTATTAAGCAACATCTCGGGCCTTCTGGGCCTTCGGCCTCCTACGGCCGATTACGGCGTGACATTCCCGATGGGTTTGATCACATTCAGCCTGATCTTTTTCAATAAACTGAAACATCAGAAATTAAGCGGATTCATAAAAGGACTGTGCGATCCGTGGCCGATCTGGGCGCCGATCAATATCATCGGCGACGTGGCCGTTCCGATCTCGCTGTCTTTGCGTTTGTTTGCAAACGTGCTGTCCGGTACCGTCATGATGGCACTGTACTACGGACTTCTTCCGATCTTTGTCAAGATCGGTATCCCGTCGGCGCTGCACGTATATTTCGATCTGTTCTCGGGCGCGATCCAGGCATATGTATTCTGTATGCTGACGATGACATATATCACGGATGCGATCGGAGATAATTAAGGGCAATCGTATAATCATGGCTTAGCCTTGAATATAGAACACTTATTTTTATAAGGAGGATTTATTCATGAATATCAACGGAGAGGACTTCATCTTAGGTTGTTCCGCAATCGGCGCAGGGTTAGCCCTGATCGCAGGTATCGGTCCCGGTGTAGGACAGGGTATCGCCGCCGGACATGCTGCATCTGCAGTAGGAAGAAACCCCGGCGCAAAGTCGGATGTAACGTCTACGATGCTTTTAGGCCAGGCAGTTGCCGAGACGACAGGTCTGTACGGTCTGCTTGTTGCAATGCTGCTCTTATTCGTAAGACCTCTGGATATTTATAAATAAAGCAGAGCATTATTCTGCAAAGGAAGGAGGCTTACGAATTGGGACAGGTGATAAGTATCGGGCTGCTTGCATCTGATAATACCATGGAGAGACTGTTTGATCTGGATGTCCAGCTGCTTCACGACGCGATCCTGACAGCGCTGGCGCTGTTCATTCTGTTTCTTGTCATGTCCTATCTGCTCTTCAATCCCGTCAGAGACATGTTGAAGAAAAGGCAGGAAAAGATCCGCACGGATATCGAGACGGCGGATCGCGACAAGCAGGACGCAGCGGCGTTGAAGGAACAGTATGATGCCAAGCTGAAGCAGGCGGATGCCGAAGTGGACGAGATCCTTTCGGATGCCAGGAAGAAGGCGGTCGCCAATGAAGCGCAGATCGTCGCGGAAGCCAAGGAAGAAGCGGCCAGGATCATCAAACAGGCCAGAAACGAAGCTGAACTGGAAAAACAGCGTGCCGCAGACGAGATGAAACAGGAAATGATCAAGATCGCATCCCTGATGGCAGGCAAGGTTGTCAGCGCATCGATCGATACGTCGGTTCAGGATCAGCTGGTTGAAGAAACGCTTAGCGAAATAGGTGGAGAAGTATGGCAAAGTTAGTATCGAAAACATACGGCGACGCCTTATTTGAGCTGGCGCTGGAAGAAAACAGGATAGACGATCTGTTTGAGGAAGTACAGACGATCAAGTCCGTGCTTTCCGAAAATCCGGATTTCGGCAGGCTGATGAACCATCCGAAGATCGACAAGGAAGACAAGATCGCGGTCATGACGTCGGTTCTGAAAAACAATGTTTCGGACGAGCTTGCGGGCTTTTTCCGGATCATCGTCACGAACAGCCGCTATTCGGATATCTTTTCCATCCTGGATTATTTCATTGCGCAGGTCAAAGAATACAAACGGATCGGTACGGCCAGGGTGTCGACGCCGATGCCGCTTGGTGCGGAGCAGAAGGCAGCTGTGGAAAAGAAACTGCTGGATACAACGGATTACACTTCGATGGAGGTGCATTATGATGTCGATCCCTCGCTGATCGGCGGCATGATCATCCGGATCGGCGATAAGGTCGTTGACTCCAGCGTGAGATCAAAACTGGATGAACTGACAAAGGATCTGCAGAAGATCCAGTTGGCTCAGTATGAAACGGGTACACAAATTTAGGAAAGGTGCAATAGATCCATGAATTTAAGACCAGAAGAAATCAGTTCTGTTATTAAAGAGCAGATCAAGAGATATGCCGGCGAGCTGGAAGTATCACAGGTCGGCACGGTCATTCAGGTGGCGGACGGAATCGCGCGTGTACATGGTCTCGAGAATGCGATGCAGGGCGAACTGCTTGCTTTTCCCGGAGATGTATACGGCATGGTCATGAATCTGGAAGAGGATAATGTGGGTGCCGTTCTTCTCGGCGCTGACCGCAATATCAACGAAGGTGACACCGTCAAGACAACAGGCCGCGTGGTTGAGGTTCCTGTCGGCGATGCCATGCTGGGACGTGTTGTGAATTCTCTCGGTCAGCCGATCGACGGAAAAGGACCGATCCAGACGGATCGTTACCGCAAGATCGAACGTGTCGCTTCGGGCGTTATCACGAGGAAATCCGTAGATACGCCGTTGCAGACGGGTATCAAAGCGATCGACTCCATGGTTCCGATCGGAAGAGGACAGCGTGAGCTGATCATCGGTGACAGACAGACCGGTAAAACGGCGATCGCCATCGATACGATCATCAACCAGAAGGGCCAGAACGTAAAATGTATTTATGTTGCGATCGGACAGAAGTCATCCACGGTTGCTGCGATCGTAAAAACACTGGAGGAGCACGGCGCCATGGCATACACCACGGTGGTGGCATCCACGGCCAGCGAACTTGCTCCCCTGCAGTATATCGCGCCTTATGCCGGATGTGCGATCGGTGAGGAGTGGATGGAGAACGGCGAAGACGTACTTGTCATCTACGACGATCTGAGTAAGCACGCGACCGCATACAGAACGCTTTCCCTGCTCTTAAGGCGTCCGCCCGGGCGTGAGGCTTATCCCGGCGACGTATTCTATCTGCATTCCAGATTACTGGAGCGTGCGGCCAGAATGAGCGAGGAGTACGGCGGCGGTTCGCTGACGGCGCTTCCGATCATCGAAACGCAGGCCGGTGACGTTTCCGCATATATTCCGACCAACGTGATCTCCATCACGGACGGACAGATCTATCTTGAGACCGAGATGTTCAATTCCGGTTTCAGACCGGCGATCAATGCCGGACTTTCCGTGTCCCGTGTCGGCGGTGCGGCGCAGATCAAAGCCATGAAGAAGATCGCGGCCCCGATCCGTACGGAGCTTGCGCAGTACAGAGAACTGGCAGCCTTCGCGCAGTTCGGCTCCGAGCTGGATGCGGATACGAAGGAAAAGCTCGCACAGGGTGAACGCATCAAGGAAGTTCTGAAGCAGCCGCAGTATCAGCCCATGCCGGTAGAGTTCCAGGTTATCATGATCTATGTGGTGACCAGAAAGTATCTGCTGGATGTGGATGTGGATAAAGTAACGCGGTTTGAGAAAGAGTTCTTCGAATATATCAAGACGAACTATCCGGAGATCCCGGCATCGATCAGGGAGAAGAAGGAGATTTCGGACGAGACGGATGCCAAATTACAGAAAGCTGTAACCGCATTCAAGGAAGAATTTAAATGAGGTGATTGCACATGCCTTCCATGAGAGACATCAAACGTCGTAAGGTCAGCATCCAGAGTACGCAGCAGATCACGAAGGCCATGAAGCTCGTTTCGACGGTAAAACTGCAGCGGGCAAAATCACGGGCGGAGAAATCGCAGACGTACTTCCGGGAGATGTACCAGACGGTCATGAGCATGCTCGAGAAATCCGGCTATATGGATCATCCGTATATGAAGCCGAATGCGGCGGGCAGGAAAGCCGTGATCGTCATCACCTCCAACAGGGGTCTGGCAGGCGGATACAATTCGAATATCGTCAAGCTGGTTACCGCGCAGGACTGGAAAAAGGAAGATGTAGCAATCTATGCGATCGGTAAAAAAGGCCGTGACGGTTTAAAAAGAAAAGGATATGAGATCGTTGACGATCAGTCCGACATGATCAACGAGCCGTTGTATTCGGATGCGCAGGTGCTGTGCGACAAGCTTCTGCAGGCCTTTACGGACGGTGAGATCGGCGAGATCTATCTGGCGTATACGCATTTTAAGAATACGGTTGCCCATATCCCCACGCTGCTCAAGCTTCTTCCGGTGGACATGAAGGAAGCAGCGGACAAGTCGGACGTGGAAGCATCCGTGGAAGACAAGACGCTTATGAACTATGAGCCGGAAGAGATCGAGGCACTGAACATGATCATTCCGAAATATGTGACCAGCCTGATCTACGGCGCGCTGGTGGAAGCGGCTGCCAGTGAAAACGGTGCCAGAATGCAGGCGATGGACTCCGCGACGAGCAATGCGGAAGAAATGATCGGCAATCTGGAACTCCAGTACAACAGGGCCCGTCAGGGTCATATCACGCAGGAGCTGACGGAGATCATCGGCGGCGCAGAGGCGTTAAGCAGTTAAAAAATCACAAGTTTATCTTTAGAATAATCACAAGAAGGAGAATACGACAGTGGCAGACAAGAATACAGGTAAGATCACACAGATCATCGGTGCCGTACTGGACGTAAAATTTGCGGAAGGATCTCTGCCTGAGATCAATGAAGCGATCCGGGTAACAAGAAAGGACGGCTCAACACTGGTTGTTGAGGTGGCGCAGCATTTGGGCGACGATACCGTCAGATGTATTGCGATGGGTCCCACGGACGGTCTGGTAAGGGGAATGGAAGCGATCGCAACGGGCGCCCCGATCTCCGTACCGGTCGGCGAGAATACGCTGGGACGTATGTTCAATGTACTCGGCGAACCGATCGATAATAAACCCGCACCCGAAAATGTAAGCTTTGAGCCGATCCACAGGAAGGCTCCCGACTTCGAGGAGCAGTCGACTTCCCAGGAACTGCTGGAGACGGGTATTAAGGTCGTTGACCTGCTCTGCCCGTATCAGAAGGGCGGAAAGATCGGACTGTTCGGCGGTGCCGGCGTGGGAAAAACGGTGCTGATCCAGGAGCTGATCAGAAACATTGCCACAGAGCACGGCGGATATTCCGTATTTACCGGTGTAGGCGAACGTACACGTGAAGGAAACGACCTGTATTATGAAATGACGGAGTCGGGCGTTATCGACAAGACGACGATGGTCTTCGGACAGATGAACGAGCCGCCCGGGGCCAGAATGAGAGTCGGACTGTCCGGTCTGACGATGGCGGAATATTTCCGTGACAAGGGCGGCAAGGACGTACTTCTTTTCATTGATAACATCTTTCGTTTTACCCAGGCGGGTTCCGAAGTTTCGGCACTGCTCGGACGTATGCCTTCGGCGGTTGGTTACCAGCCGACGCTGCAGACGGAAATGGGTGCGCTGCAGGAGCGTATCACATCCACCAAGAACGGATCCATTACTTCCGTACAGGCCGTTTACGTACCTGCGGATGACCTGACAGACCCTGCGCCTGCAACGACTTTTGCACATCTGGATGCAACGACGGTTCTGTCGAGATCAATCGTGGAACTCGGTATCTATCCGGCGGTGGATCCGCTTGAATCGACTTCCCGTATCCTGGATCCGCGGATCGTGGGTGAGGATCACTACAGGGTTGCCAGAGGCGTGCAGGAGATCCTTCAGAAGTATAAAGAACTGCAGGATATCATCGCGATCCTTGGTATGGATGAGTTGTCGGAAGAAGACAAATTGACCGTTTCCAGAGCAAGAAAGGTTCAGAGATTCCTGTCACAGCCGTTCTTCGTAGCGGGTCAGTTCACCGGCCTGGAAGGACGTTATGTACCGATCAGCGAGACCATCCAGGGCTTTGCCGAGATCCTGGAAGGCAAGCATGACGACATTCCGGAGAGCTATTTCCTGAATGCGGGCGGTATTGAGGATGTACTTGCCAAAGTCAAATAGAGACAGTACGAAGGAGTTGCGGCATGGCGGACAACACATTTAAACTGAGAATCATTTCGCCTGAACGGACCTTTTATGAGGGCGAAGCGATCATGCTGGAGTGTCGTACGACGGAAGGCGAGATCGGCATACTGAAAAATCACATTCCGCTGACAGCGGTTCTTGCGCCG
>JAGCXZ010000317.1 GCA_017961065.1 Lachnospiraceae bacterium | reverse complement strand
GGCGATGATCTTGGATCCGATCGCCGCCTGGATCGGGATCTCGAAGAGGTGTCTGGGGATCTCTTCCTTAAGCTTCTCGCACATCTTCCGGCCACGCTCGTAAGCGCTTCCCGCATGCACGATAAAGGACAGGGCATCCACTTCCTCGTGGTTGATCAGAATATCCAGCTTCACGAGTTCGCTCTTCTCATAGCCCTTCATATCGTAGTCAAAAGAGGCATAACCGCGGGACCTTGATTTTAACGCATCAAAGAAATCATAGATGATCTCGTTGAGCGGCAGCTCGTATTTGAGCAAGGCCCTGGTCTCCTCCATGTATTCCATGCTGATGTAGCGGCCTCTCCTCTCCTGGCAGAGTTCCATGATCGGGCCGACAAAGTCCTTCGTGACCATGATCTCCGCGGATACGACAGGCTCCTCCATGTAATCGATCTCGGAAGGATCCGGCAGATTGGTCGGATTGGTCAGGTCGATCACCGTTCCGTCGGTCTTATGCACTTTATATACAACGGACGGGGCTGTTGTCACCAGGTCCAGATTGTACTCTCTCTCCAGTCTTTCCTGCACGACTTCCAGATGCAGAAGTCCCAAAAAGCCGCAGCGGAATCCGAAGCCGAGCGCCACACTGGTCTCGGGTTCGTAATTTAAGGACGCATCATTGAGCTGCAGTTTCTCCAGCGCATCCCGCAGGTCCGGATACTTGGCACCGTCTGCCGGATAGACACCGCAGAACACCATGGACTGCACTTTCTTATAGCCCGGGAGCGCTTCCTTGCAGGGATTTGCGGCATCCGTCACCGTATCGCCGACCGCTGTGTCGCGCACGTTCTTGATGCTGGCCGTCAGATACCCGACCATGCCTGCGCTCAGCTCGTCGCAGGGAATGAACTGTCCCGCGCCGAATGTGCCTACTTCGACAACTTCACAGACTGCGCCCGTTGCCATCATTTTGATCTGCGTGCCCTTGCTAACGCGCCCGTCCATTAAGCGGCAGAACACGATCACGCCTTTATAGGAATCATAGATCGAATCAAAGATCAGCGCTTTTAAGGGCGCATCGGGATCCCCCTCAGGTGCCGGGATCTTGGCTACGATCTGCTCGAGCACCTCATCGATACCGATGCCGACTTTGGCCGAGATGCGCGGCGCGTCATGCGCCTCGATGCCGATCACATCCTCGATCTCTGCTGCCACACGGTCAGGATCCGCACTCGGCAGATCGATCTTGTTGATGACGGGAAATACGTCCAGATCATGATCAAGCGCGAGATAGACATTGGCAAGCGTCTGCGCCTCGATGCCCTGCGCCGCGTCAACGACCAGGATCGCGCCGTCGCAGGCTGCAAGCGATCTGCTGACTTCATAGTTAAAATCGACATGGCCCGGTGTATCGATCAGGTTGAAGATATACTCTTCCCCGTCTTTTGCCTTATATACCGTCCGCACCGCCTGAGACTTGATCGTGATGCCGCGCTCGCGCTCCAGATCCATATTGTCCAGAACCTGCGCCTGCATTTCACGGCTGGTCAGCAGGCCGGTGGATTCGATGATCCGATCGGCAAGGGTTGATTTTCCGTGATCTATATGGGCTATGATGCAGAAATTCCTGATCTTACTGCGGTCCATTTGCTACTCTCCTGTTGTGATCCGTATATTTGAAAAGGGAACCGACGCCGTGCCGGAACCTGATGATCATCATACAATTCATGTCAAAGTATATGAGAAATCGTGTGATTTTGCAAGAAAAAGTATTGACATTGCATCTGATTTCCACTAGACTATATGAGTGTGTCAATTCGGGACGTCCGTGTCCGGACCCGATGCGACCGCCCGGAGGGATCAATGCCCTTACACTTTAGGAATGGAGGTGTGAAGCGTGGCAAACATTAAATCTGCGAAGAAAAGAATTCTTGTCATCAATAAGAAGACGGAACGCAACAAAGCGATCAGGTCCAGAGTAAAGACTTATATCAAGCGCGTGTACGCCGCTATTGATGAAAATAATAAAGAAGCAGCCAACACTGCTCTCAACGATGCGATCGCTGAAATGAGCAAAGCAGGATCCAAAGGCGTCTACCATAAGAGTACGGTATCCAGAAAGATCTCCCGTATGACAAAGGCAGTCAATGCGATCCAGTAAGATCTGCTGATAAATCCAAAAGAAAACCCGGCTCATACCGTCATGTGAGCCGGGATTTTTATTTTCATTTTCAGATCCGATCACGCAGCCTCTGCGCTTACTTTTCTTCCGTATCTTCCGAATTCGCGGTGTTGGAGATCTCGCGTACGGTTGACTCCCGCTGCATCTCCTCTTCCTTCTCCGCCTCTTCGCCAAGCTCGGTCGGCGCCTTCTCCGGATTCAGTTCAAACGGATAGATGATGCAGAATGCCGCTCTCAGATTATCCATCATGCGCATCATATGCAGGATCGTTTCATGCGGCAGTTCCGGGCATTCAAGATACCCGTTGCGGATCGACCGCATCGCCGACTGCACTTCGTATTCATACCCGGTCACCTGGTAGGGCGCCGCGTATTCCGCGATCACCTTGCGTTCCAGATTGTAGACGCGGATGGATTCGAAATTCAGGATGTTTTCGATCTCGATAAAACCATTTGTACCGTGGATGACGGCACGACGGTCCGTTTCCGCGAGCATCGTCACGAACAGGTCCGCCATCCGGCCGTCCTGGTAGGTGAGCATGATCGTCTCCTGCGCGTCCACGCCGGTCTCCAGTTTCGTGCAGGCCGCGGAAATGCTCTGCAGCCGGTCTCCGAATACCATCGAGGCAAAATGCAGCGCATAGCAGCCAAGATCCAGCAGCGCACCGCCGGCAAGCTCCGGTTTGCGCAGACGTTCTTTATTCTCCAGAGGGAATCCGATATTTGCATGCAGCGATGTGATCCTGCCGATCAGGTTTGACGATACCACCTCACGGATCGTGTCTACCATCGGCATGTATCTGCTCCACATGGCTTCCGCCAGCAGAAGGCCTCTCTCCTCTGCCATCGCAAGGACTTCCTCCGCCTGCTTTGCGTTGGCCGTGAACGGTTTCTCAACCAGCACGTGCTTGCCGTGCTCCAAACACATCTTGATATGCTCATAATGATGGGAATGCGGTGTCGCGATATAGACCAACTCAACGTAGTCGTCGCTCAACATATCCAGGTACGAGCCGTATGCCTGCCGGAATCCGTACTTGTCGGCAAAGGCCTGCGCCCTTTCCTGGTCCCTTGCTGCCACCGCGTAGCAGTTTGCTTCTTTTAAAGGCTGCAGCGTCATCGCCATCTTGGTCGCGATCTCACCTGCTCCTAATATGGCGATGTTCATCCTTTATCCTTTCTCTCCACAGTGTTGTTCTTCACACGCATGCCTTCCATGTCCTTGATGAACTGGGAGAACTTGGAATACTTGAAGTTGCGGATGTTGAAATTCGGGATCCTGCGCTCGAGTTTCTGCTTAAGCTCCGGCAGTCCCATCTTGTGATCCTTGGCTTTGGATACGATCTCGATCGCGGCTTTTTCGACCTGATCCTTGGAGATCTCGGATTCCGCAAGCGTAACCAGGATGTTGTTGCCGTGCTGTTCGAGCCGCAGTGTCTTCATGCTGTCAAGGAACTTGGACAGCTTGGAATATCCGTAATTTCGTACGTCAAAATCAGCATGCCGGTTACTCAGCTTATTGCCGAGTTCTCCGACCGTTGTTTCCTTATCGTTGGCATCGTTGTCGGCGATGATCTTAAAGATCGTCTCCTCAACTTCCTCCCTGCTGATCTCCGGATTCTGGTCTTCCTCTTCCGCGAGGACTTCCAGATACTTGAACAGGGAACAGCTGGTACGGAATGCTTCAACCGTCTTCTTCTCGCCCATGCCGATCACGAGCATGCCTGACTCACGCAGCCGGCTTGCCAGTCTCGTGAAATCGGAATCGGAAGAGACGATGCAGAAGCCGTCCACCTTTCCGGAATAGAGGATGTCCATCGCGTCGATGATCATCGCGGAGTCCGTGGAATTCTTGCCCTGCGTATATCCGTACTGCTGTACCGGCGTGATCGCGTTCTTGAGCATGATGTCTTTCCAGCCCGAGCTCGATCTGCTGGCCCAGTCTCCGTAAGCTCGCTTGTAGGTCGCGATACCGTAGTTGGATATTTCATCAAAGATGTACTTAACGTATTTCGGCGATACATTTTCCGAATCGATCAAGACGGCCATGCGGCGCTCGTTTTCCATACTATACTCCTCATATCTGCTGTGGTCTGTAAGCCGATTTCAACGGAACCACCTCGCTCACTCGTGACCTGTTAAACTCGTTCGGAAGGTGTTCCGCTTGAAATCGTCTGCACCATATATCTGTCGATTTTGGGCAAAACACCTTTGGAGCGTGCTATAGGTGCATGCGACAAAGGTTGTTTTGACAAAATCGATCATATTAGTTCAATGTTTGGGAACGAGGCGCTCGGTGCCGCCCATGTAGGGGCGAAGCACCTCGGGGATGTTCACGCTGCCGTCCGCGTTGAGATTGTTCTCGAGGAACGCGATCAGCATACGCGGCGGTGCCACAACCGTATTGTTGAACGTGTGCGCAAAGTACTTGCCGTCCTTGCCGTTCACACGGATCTTCAAACGTCTTGCCTGCGCATCACCCAGGTTCGAGCAGGAACCGACCTCGAAATACTTCTTCTGTCTCGGGC
>JAGCXZ010000316.1 GCA_017961065.1 Lachnospiraceae bacterium | reverse complement strand
GGAAACTCTTAAGTGTTCGTTTTTCAATCTCTTTGATCAGATCGTTCTTGGCCTGCTCATATTCCTCGGCCGACAGCCCTTTCCAGTATGCAAAATCTTCCACACCCTGTGTGATGCATGTCTGGATGACCTGCTTTCCGTCATGCACAAAGATCGGATCGTACCCGTAGGCCTTCACATACATCCTCTCGGCGGTCCGGCATCCGACTTTAAGCGGATCGATGTCAATGAATACGGTCTCATGACAGTCAAAGGATTCCCTTACGGCAAAAGCGATCTGGAATCCGCTGGTCGTCGGATAGTTCCGCGGATCGCGGTAGGCAGCCGACAGTTCCTTTGGCATATAGTCGGGGCTTAAGAGCTTATGGAAGAGCGGGTAGGTATCGATCGCGGGAACCACGAAGTCGGCCGCAACGAATTCGCCGTTCTCAAGTTCTACACCCGTAGCCTGCTTCTTTTCCACAACGATCTTTTTGGCGCCCATATTATAGAAAATGCTGCCGCCGAGTTCCTTAAAGCGTTTCTCCATGCGCACCGACATCTGCAAAGACGCGCCCATGGGAATATCCCCGTTCCCGTCCGCAATCGAAGCATAGGATACCAGAAACGAATAGGCGCTGTATTCTTTCGGAAGATAATCGCATACCATCCTCTGCAGGAGGGGCGAATGGAATCTCCTGCTGTAATCAGCGAGCGAGATCTTGCCGTACTCCTTCATGACTTTAGGGAAGTCCGGCATGGTCTTTCCCATGGAGATATAATCCCTGATGCCCCACATCTCCATCGGTTTATCGGCCGGGAACAGGCACTGTTTGGAATACTCAACGGCCTGAATGAATTTCTTGATCTCTTCCTCATCTTCGGGGGCAGCCTGAATGAGTTCAGCTTCCGTCCGTTTTAAGTCCTTCCATAAAGTAATGCTGCGTCCGTTATAAACAGCGGTATAGAACGCATCCACCGCGGCATATTCCGTGTCATCCGAAAGCGCGCCGACCGTTTTCCAGACGTCATAGAGTGCCGTATCCTTCCTGGTCCCTGTCAGCCAGTGGATACAGTTATCAATATGAAATCCGTTCCTGTTCCAGCCGATGCATTCTCCTCCGGGAATGGCGTTCTTCTCATAGATCACCGCATCAAATCCGGCTAAGAGCGCATAGACTCCGGCGGACAGCCCGGCGATCCCGCCGCCTATGATCACAACTTTTTCTTTCCCGCTCTGCTGCATGATAATTCCTCCATATCTTGAATTTATTTTCATTGAATATGGATTCATTATAATCGCGCAGAGACGACCTGTCAATAGCTGATTGAATTTAAATTCAACAAATTGATCAGACCTTGCAATCTAGGAACATTCCTCCACAAAGATCCCCGTCAGTTTCGGGACATCGAATCTGCTCGTAAACAGATCGCATTTGCATAAGAATTCATAAAAGATATGACGGCCCTGCCCGGATAAGGATTCGTAATTCCCCTGTCCTTTGGAAAGGATCACATCGGCTTCATCAAGCGCGTCGCGCGCTTCCCTGGGCATCATCTTATAGACGGTTCCGGCGATGGCTTCGCCGTTTGATATGATCTTTGCCACCCGGTCAAGTCCCGCATATTCGGCATCCTCTTCCGTGGCATCGTTCATCACTTCACCGCCGCGCACCAGAGCCTTGACCGAAAGGTGCGGAAAACGTTTGATGAGCTGCTCGATCATCAGTTTATCGAGCACGATCTCTCCGCAGTTGTCACAGATCAGAAGAAACTTCTTTCCTTTTTCGCATTCCTTCAGGAATGACGCATAGACGGGAATGTCTCTTTCCTGCATTTTGGTATCACTCAGAAGCCTTAAGAATTCATCCCGGTCTACGCAGTCCATTGCGGCAAAATCAATATAATTGCCGGTCCTGGCCATCATGAGCGCAGTGGCCAGCGGGTCATCCGCACGCTCGATCTCCCGGCGCAGATCATTTTCCATATGCAGGATCAGGTCGTTGTACTGCTTCTTGACCTTCCTGTAGTCTGCACCCTTTCCGAAGTACCTTACATGGACCTTATTAAACAGATAGACCATGTACGGACTGGTATCGTCTGCATCTCTTTGATCCAGAAGTTCCCTGATCTCGGCAAGATATTCGGCATTATCGGTTTTATGAAGTTGTCTGTCATACAGACATTTCGCACAGCTTTCCGGGATTCTCATGACGTTCTTCCTTTATCTGCGTTTGGCCAGGGACAGTGCTCTCAGATAGCTTAAGAATGCAAGAAGCGCAGCGATCACGATCAGGATCAGTGTCAGCAGACGGTGATCCATTCTCATGCCCAGGATCACAACCGCAACGGTAAGGATCATCACAACAAACATATTCGGAAGCAGATATGAGGTGACTGCCGCTCCCTGTTTGACCACTTCAACTTCGTTTTCCCAGTCAAGCCGCATATGTTTGATCCCGCATACGCAGCCCCTCGTGGTTGAAAACACACAGAGAACGACCCCTAAGATCAGATACAGGATCGTATCCGCAAACGGTACTTTTGCGGACAGGCACATACATACCGTTGAAAAGAGCATGAACGGGATCGTCAGATACAGGTTGAACAGCATCTTCCCCTGATAGATCGTTTTCTTTTCGATCGGAAGGCTCTGCATGATCCAATAGTTCTTCCCTTCCAGCGAAGGGGAACAGGCCGTTGTTGCCAGCATCCCTATGAAGAAATAGAGGATGAACGGAATGGCCGGCCGGAGTACGCTCGTGTCGACGGGAGCGTTTTGCGTTACCACACCGATGACCCGGTCAAAGCCTACGAACAGCATCAGAAGTCCCAGAAGTACAGCCAGGATCTCTCCTATGGCAGCATTTGTCATATACACGGTGGAACCGGTCAGTCTCTTGAATTCTTTGAACGCGATCGACCGGATCACGCTCTTTCTCTTCTGTTTACTCATCCGGAAGCTTCTGTACTCCGCGTGTGATTTTAACGCCGAATTGATATTCCGGTAGGAATTGCCGACAACGAAGAAAATGACAGCAAACAGAAGCGCGCTCACACCGAGAAGGAGAAGAATGCTGATGACATCCGTTTTTATGATGGCATTTGAAAACCAGGAAACCGGCAGGTAGTATTTCGCCGCGCTCCCGGTAAGCTCGGACGCCTTTTCAAGCGTCGCTTCAACCTTGTTGTTTCTGAAGATGGCCTCGATGATGAACCGCAGCGAAAAACAGAAAATGATAAAGACAAACGTCAGGATGGTCTGTACGATCTTTGTCTTCCTGAATCCGGCACTGATCCGCGCGATCAAAAAGCCAAGGAACGACGCGATCAGCATCGGGATGAACGGAAGGCAGAGCGACAGGATCATCCAAATGATATATGTCACCACGCCGGGGTGCGCAAAAAGGCCGTATCCTATCAGCATGGCCGTGGATATGCTCAGGTACCACGGCAGACTCTTGACATACATATACAGGAACTTGCAGGACGCAACGGTTCTCGTTTCAAAAGGAAGCGACATCAGCATATCGTATTCCTTGAAGTTAAAGAGGTATCCGTTTGTTTTAAACAGCGTGAACCCGAAGGATAGCAGACTGATGACCAGCGCGCACATTTCGGGCGCCGCATCGATGAGTCCCGTTATCCCATATCCGATACACATGAGGACACAGAATCCGATCAGCATGGCGTACAGAATGAGCATACCGATGGCGCTCGCGACGATCCTCTTTTTCTTCTTTTTATCATTTGTATGTTTATAGATATTGCGCTGACTGGTAGAAAGCAGTAGCGTTTTCAAAAGAACAAGATTCTTATTTTTCATTGTCCGCCTCCAGGAATGTCTCTTCCAGGGAATGTCCTTCCGTCAGTTCTTCCATAAGGCCGGAGGCTATGATCTTCCCGTGTTTGATGATCGCAACCTTGTTGCAGAGCTTCTCGGCCACATCCAGCACGTGGGTGGAAAAGAAGATCGCCGTACCCTTCTTGCACATCTCATGCATGATCTCCTTCAGCGTAAAAGTTGCCTTCGGATCCAGACCGACAAAGGGTTCGTCCAGAACCATCAGCTTCGGATCGTGGATCAGTGCCGAGATGATCGCAACCTTCTGCTTCATGCCGTGCGAGTAGGCGTTGATGGGATTCCCGAGAGCATCCGTGATCTCGAACAGATCCGCGTATTTCTTAATACGTTCTTCCCGCTCCGTTTCACCGATGTCGAACACATCGGCCACAAAATTCAGGTACTGGATACCTGTCAGGTTTTCGTACAGGTCCGGGTTGTCCGGGATATAGGCTGTGATCTTCTTGCATTCCATCGGTTCATCCTTTACCGAATGGCCGTCTATAAGGATCTCTCCTTCGTTAAAATCAAGGACGCCGACAACGGCACGGATCGTAGTGGACTTACCCGCGCCGTTATGGCCGATAAAGCCGTAAATGTCTCCGCTCATCACATCGAGCGAAATATCATCCACTACTTTTTCCCCTTCTCCGTAAGCCTTGGAGTAGTTTTTGATCTCAAGCATTACCTTTTCACTCATCTTTGTTTCCTCTTTTTTCGTTTTATCCTGTGATCTAAGGGATGCCCTAAAGGCATCAAAAAACCCCTTTCGCCGGAACGCCTCCGGCGAAAGGGATCATCTCATTTGATTATTGAGCTGCTTCTGCCGTATCACCTGCACCGGTCCGGGTTCCGATAGGCGTCCAGTCAAGTGACTGACAGCGGCTTTCATACCCTGACATCAGCTCAGAAAACGTCTCTTCGGAAGCTTCTATTTCATCGGAGCTCTCGGTATCATACTCACCGGAGGTGTTGTGATAAAAATGGATCTCTCCGTTTTTCTCATCCGTGAAATAGTAATCTACCCAGATGGATCTGGTCGCGTCCTTACTTAAATAGCATTCGCCGAACAAAACGATCGAAGAACCGCCGGATCCCTTGTTATAGAAATGTCCGTCTTCCATCCGGGAATAGCTGTTTCTGGACCAGCCTTCCAGAACCCATGCAGGTTCTTCATCCTCAATGGTAAAGATCGCAAAGATGCTGTCATCTTCGCCGATCAGCAGCTCCGGGATCCCGTCTCCGCTGATATCATCCATGACATAACCGACCTTCTCAAGCGGATCCTCATCTCCCGGATACTGTACCGCCTCGATCAGGCCGTTGGAGATATACGAATATAACTTGTCATAATCATATCCGTTCTGAATGACGTCGAGCACTTCCGCAAAAACGCTCTCGTACATCACATCATATTTCCCCCAGGAAGCGCTTGATGCAGCTTCCTCTTCCGGTGCTGCTTCCGGTTCTTCCACTGCCTCTTCCTGTTCCTCCTCCTGAACGGCTTCCTCCTGCGCCTGTTCGGGCTTTGTCTGTGTATCAGCGGGAGCAGCCCCTTCAAATCTGACTCCGCATCCACACACCAGGATCAGTCCGAGCACAATACATAGTATTCCGACAAAAGATCTTTTTTTCATGATTCATGCCTCCCACATCATCCTTTGCCTGTATTATACCCCATTTTTGATTATTTTTACAACATCTGCTGCTTTTTGGTCCGTTTTCCCCCTGATATTGTATCTGATCAGCAGATCTGCTGCCTGTTCCGCGCGGTCCTTTACCGATCCGCAAAAGTGATGCTCTGTTTGTCGGCATCGACAACGGCATTTACGCCAAACGGAATGATGCATCTGGGCGTCGCATGACCGATATTGATGGAAAAAAGAATGGGCAGCGCCGGATCGTCCACGACGGATACCAGGAGTTTTTTGTACTCTTCCGCGTATGTCTCATCCATCGGTTTTCCGACCAGTATTCCGGACACAGCACGGAATACACCGTATTCCTTCAATACACGGAGCATCTTCTCGTAGCGTTCGGGCGACGGCTTTTCTTCACTCGACTCCAGAAGCAGGATCCTTCCCTTCCAGTCTTCCAAAGAAGGAAACAGCCCATATTGATTGCACAGTTCTACGCTGTCCCGGTACCGTTCGTTATTAAAGATATCGTATATGGAATCGATGCAGCCGCCGAGTATCTGCCCGGAAAAACGGGGTGCGCCCTGCAGCAGTTCGAATCCTTTATTTTCATGTCTGATCCTCGGCACACCGATCTGGCTCTCGTCATAGACCGTTCTTTCCTCATACCAGATATCGCTCGGGCGGATCTCCCGAATGGTTCCCGTTGTGATCAGTTCTTCAAAATACCGTCTGCTGTAGGGAAGCAGATCCGTTTCCAGCTCACAGATGTCTGCAAGGAAGGACTGCCCGTAGAATGTTTTCACGCCCAGTTTATGAAGCATCAGGTGGTTGATCGTTGTATCGGAAAACCCGAGAAATATCTTGTCGTTTATGGCCTTTTTCAACCTGTCGTCATCAAAAAGATACGGCAGAAGGCGGTACGTGTCATCGCCGCCTATCGCACACAGGATCATATCGACTTTCGGATCGGTATACGCTTCGATCAGATCAGATGCCCTGTCTTCCGGATGCGCTTTGATATACTCTATCCCTTTCAGCGCATGCGGGGCGAATTTCACCTCAAGTCCCATGGCCTTTAACCGGTCCGTCCCGATCTTCAGCTCATGTGCCGCAAAAGGTTCTCCGATGATCCCGCTGGACAGACTTACGATTTCTACTGTTTTTATCATTTTCTCCTCCACTTCATCCTGTATCTTAAGACTTTCTTCGGACATGCATCGATACAGGCACCGCACTGGATACATTCCGTACATGTTTCGTTCTTTCTCTCCGAAACCATGGTTTTCACGTCCAGTCCCATCGGGCAGGACCGGCTGCATTTTCCGCAGGCAATGCAGTCCGCGCTCTCGGCTTCGATGTGAAGCTGCGGGACATGCAACAGTCTTCCCAGCGAACTCCCTATTACCATGAACGGAGCCATCCAGCAAATATAGTGACAGGTGGCCCTTCGTCCGTGGATGAGCGCCGGTATCACAAGCAGTAACAGCACGCCGTAATAAACCACATAGTTGTAAACACCCGATACGGAGATCCCGTGATCCGTCATATAAAACGGATCGATCGTTACATCGTTTTTACCGAGAATGAAAGTCACGATCACCGCGATGATCCAGATCGTCCATATCACATATTTTATCATGTTCCGCCGGTTTTGCACGGCCGGATCCGAATTACACATAAAAAGGCACTCCTGCAGTCCTCCCGAAGGACACAGGTAACCGCACCATGCTCTCCCGAAAAACATGGAGAGAACAAGCATTGACACAAACACGATAAAGCTCCCGTTCACGACATGTTCAAAAGCCGCCTGGATGATCAGGTAAGGTGAAAAATACCATATCGTAACCGGAAACAGGAGAAACGAAACGATTAGTATGGTTTTTCTGATCTTCTGT
>JAGCXZ010000032.1 GCA_017961065.1 Lachnospiraceae bacterium | reverse complement strand
TTTTCCGATATCTTGGATCAGCGCCGCGATGATCAGATCCCTGTGTTCCTAGTATCTTAAACCGAGCTGATGTCAGATCATGGCGCAGAGAAGCGCAACATTCAGGGAATGCTTATAGATGAAGTCCTCTTTGCTCCTTAAGTTCTGAACGAAATTGATCTTACGCGACAGTCTGCCGTAATCCCTGAGGATGTTTTCCGCAAACGGAACCATCTTGGACTGACGGCCGTTCTGCAGGATATACTGCAGTTCGTCGACGATCGTAAAGACCGCGACCGCCTGGAATTTTTCAAAGGCAACATCATCATCCGTCATGGGCGGAAGCGGTTCCGCCGGTTCCAGAATATAGATGCCGATCAGGCCGAAGTTTTTGACCGAGGCGATACCCTGCGTGGTAAGCTTGGAATCCCTCTCATAAAGCAAAACGCCTTTTTTGTTGTAGATCGGTTTGGCCAGCCTCATGCCGACCTTCAGATCCTCCTGCTTGACAAATAACATACCATCTCCCCCTCATTCATGCTATCCCGCCCATCTTGCTTTTTACTCCAAAAGGGCACATCCGGTTTATAAGTGGTCCTTCATGAAATCTTCAAAATCTTCCACGGTAATGGGCCTCGAATAGAAGAAGCCCTGCGCGATGTCGCATCCCGCATCCGATAAGAATTTAAGCTGTTCCTCCGTTTCAACGCCTTCCGCGATCACCATCAGGCCGAGTTCCTTGGCCATCTTCACGGAAGCTTCCACAATGATCTTGCCTCTGGATGTGGACATGATCTCGTCCAGGAAGAAGCGGTCGATCTTAAGCGTATCCACAGGTGCTTTCCGCAGCATATTGAGTGACGAATAACCGGATCCGAAATCGTCCATCTGGATCCTGAACCCGCGCTTCTTGAGTTCTTCCATCTGTCCGAACAGTTCATCCACATCATCCACGAACAGGTTCTCCGTGATCTCCAGCTCGAGTTTTTCGGGCGGGATCTCGTAGCGGTTCACCAGATCCGTCAGGATATTGGAAAGATCGGACTCGGTCACATGCGCTCTGGAAACGTTCACGGAGATCGGGATATCGATCCCGCGCTTTTTCAGTTCCGCAAGATATTTGCAGGCCTCTTCCCACATGAAGCGGTCCAGTCTCGTGATAAAGCCGTTGCTCTCAAACAGAGGCAGAAACTGTGCGGGAACCATGACGCCCTTGATCGGATGCTCCCATCTGACAAGCGCTTCGGCGCCGGCGAGTTTACCGGTCTTCACATCCACCTGCGGCTGCAGATACATCATGAACTCATGATGATGCAACGCCATCTCCATCTCTTCTTCGATCTCTGCCTGCTCGCGCATCTTTAAGCGGATCACGTCATCATATACCGCGTAGTTGGTAAAGATCGAACCCTTGGCCTGTCTCTTTACCGTCCGTGCCCTGTCGCTCATCAGACGGATCGGCAGAGCCTTGTCCGTTACTTTATAGATACCGAAGACGATGGATACGCCCTGCGGCAGACTGTCATTGTCGCGCATGCGCACGGTCAGCGTGTTGATGAAGTTCAGGATGTCCTGCTCGCTATTGTATTCCATCAATACAGTAAAGGTATCCCCCTGATAACGCTTGGCCAGGCTGTTCTTCGGCATGATCTCACGGATGCTCTTGCCCATGAATGCCAGGCAGCGGTTACCGATCTCGATACCGAACTTGTCGTTGATCAGCCTGAACTTCTCAATGTCAATGGAGAGCACCGCATATACGGACTCTTCGTTCAAGTGGATCATTTCGGTTGCCTTCCTGTAGAAAGCTTCCGCATTGTACAGTCCGGTCATGGAATCAAAATCGGCGCGGTATTCCATCTCCGCCTTGATCTCCATTTCCGTATTTACATTCTGGAAAGTGCCGAGATATCTGACCGGACGGTTGTCCAGACCGCGCAGCGGCTGAACATAGATCGTATACCATACCGGCGTGTCGTAGCGGTTATACAGGCGCACCGTGACTTTCTGCGTCTGCAGGCTCTTCTTGATATCTTCGATGAACTGGTCGAATTTGTCCTGATCGCCGGGATGGCATTTTAAGGAACGCAACAGTGCCCATTCACCGGACAGCGCATTGTGATCGATCTTGAAGACCTCATCGAAAGTCGCGCACAGATAATAGGAATCATCCGGCACGTTGTATTCGTAGATCAGAATGCCGATCATCTCGTTGACATTCTCGGTACGCTCGAAGTTCAGCGCCATCTCCTGCGCGATATCGCTCTTCTGGCGCATGATCTCGTATTTGACTTTCGTCTCCGCTTCCGCTAAGCTCTGCATCTTGAAATCATGGATCGGCTGCGCGGCGATGATCGCACGCATCTCCGTTTCGTCCTCATCCTCTCCGGGCTTCATGAACGTCGCGTAAATATTGTACCAGCGGTATTCGCCTTCCAGATTCTTCAGACGTACTTCCCTGCAGATCGAACGCTTGCCGACGCGGATCTCCTGCTTCAGATACTTGGGGTCCACGGCTTCAAGGAAGGCGTTGGCATCCTCGGGGCATACAACATGCGCCACGTAGTAGTCGCGCAGACGCTTATAATTATCGATCCGCATGTCCATAACGGAATTGATATTGTCTTCCTTCATGCGGACGCAGGTGTTGCGGGTGATGTCCACATCCCAGATGATATCGGTCATCATGTAGAGCGCGTTCTGGATGCGGATCTCACTCTCATCCAGCGCCGCGATCTGATTCTCGATATTCTCCTTGACGGAAGCGATGATGTAGATATGCTTGCCGTTTCTTAAAGTGATCTGCGTGGTTCTGGTCGGCACGACCGTACGCAGGGATGTCGAATAGACATTGCTGTCCACGCTGGCCTTTTTGGAATCCACATTCTTAAGCGGACAGTCGGGACAGGGTTCGGAATAACCTTTATTCTGGATATAGCACAGACCGCAGTTCGTATTGCCAAGTCTTTCCTGCAATACGGCGTTGCGGTACAACAGCTGATAATTCTCGTCTACGGCATAAGCCCAGGTACACATCGGATCGAGCAGGTTGCGCACCAGTTCCATTTCCTTCGTGGACAGGACCGGATTGACCGTCGTATCGATCCGTTCGGAATCCCCGGTATAGAGCACGTAGGTATCCTTGCCCGAACGCTTGGCATCCCCGAGCGCTTCCATGGCTTTCTTGAGCAGTTTCTCCGCGCTTGCCTCTTTGGAGTCCATGGCCGAGATACCGATGCTGACCGTCAGCCCGCCGCTGTTCTCGATGTCACTGAACACATCCTTGACGGCCTGCCTTAAGTAAGCGGCACGTTCCAGCAGGATGCTCACGGAATGCACACCCTTCATCGATACGGCAAACTCATCCTCTTCGAGGCGTCCCACGATATCGGAGCTTCTGAAGGCACGCTTCATGATCTTGGAGATCTCCATGATCGCGCCGTCGCCGCTGATATCACCGTGCGTCTCGCTCCATTCCTCAAAATCATCCACATCGACGACCAGAAGGTTCGGGATCACATCGGCCGGAACATTCGCGATATAGGCATCAACCAGTTCGAGCACCACGCTCTGCTTGAGCAGGTGCGTCAGTTCGTCGCGTTCCTTGGAAGCCTCTTCGTTGCGCTTCTTGGTCTCATCATCGATATAGGTCAGCGTCCCGAACAGCGTCACCGGTCTGCCGTGTCCGTCAAGCTGCGCTCTTCCCTTCAACTGGTACCATCTGTATTCCCCGTTAAAATCAAGAAAGCGCACATATTCCATGCGCACTTTGCCCGCGTTTTTGGGCGACGAAAAGAAGGTAAGGGCAGACTTCACATCATCCGCATGCACCT
>JAGCXZ010000315.1 GCA_017961065.1 Lachnospiraceae bacterium | reverse complement strand
GAGATCCTCGGCAAGGCCTATATTTCTTCGCAGCTTGCGGATGCCATCGTATTCCTGGTCCTGATCCTTGTTCTGCTGATCAAGCCTACCGGTATCCTGGGCCGCAAGATCCAGGAAAAAGTATAGGAGGGCGTCATGAAAAAACTGAAACTCAACAAACATCTTCAAGACAACCTCATTACGATCGGCATAGTCGTGGTCGGTTATATTCTGGTCATGATCTTCTCCGCCACAGGGCTTTTAAGCAACCTGCTGCAGGGACTTCTGGTTCCGCTCTGCGCTTATATCATTCTGGCCGTTTCCCTGAACCTGACCGTCGGCATTCTCGGTGAACTCAGTCTCGGACATGCCGGCTTCATGTGCGTGGGCGCGTTTACATCCGCGTTTTTCTCCAGATGCACGGAAAACACCATCACCTTTGCTCCACTGCGTTTCCTGATCGCGCTTCTGATCGGCGCCGCCTGTGCCGCGCTCGTCGGATTCCTGATCGGTATGCCGGTTCTCCGCTTAAAGGGCGACTACCTGGCGATCGTAACGCTCGCATTCGGTGAGATCATCAAAAACATCGTCAACGTTCTCTTCATCGGAAAGGATTCGAACGGTTTCCATTTTTCCATGAAGGATTCGCTTTCCCTCAACATGGAAGCAGACGGCGACGTCATCATCAACGGTGCGCAGGGTATCACCGGAACCCCTAAGGATTCCAACTTTACGATCGGTGTGATTTTGATCATCCTGACCCTGCTGATCGTGCTGAACCTGATCCACTCCAGGGACGGCCGTGCGATCATGTCGATCCGCGACAATCTGATCGCAGCGGAATCCGTTGGGATCCATATCACCAAGTACAAACTGATGGCATTCACCAGTTCGGCTTCGCTTGCCGGAGTGGCCGGTGTCCTGTATTCGCATAACCTGAATTCACTGATGGCAACGCCCAAGAACTTCGGCTACAACATGTCCATCATGATCCTTGTATTCGTCGTACTCGGCGGCATCGGAAATATCCGCGGCTCCGTGATCGCGGCCGTCATCCTGACGCTGCTGCCCGAGCTGCTGCGCGGCTTAAACGACTACCGCATGCTGATCTATTCCGTTGTCCTGATCGTCATGATGCTCTATAACTGGGCACCGAATATGATCGCGATCCGCAAGCGGTTTGCGAACCGGTTCAATAAAAAGAAGGAGGTATCATAATATGGCATTACTCGATGTAGAACATTTAAGTATCTCCTTCGGCGGACTGCACGCTGTGGATGATTTTTCCGTATCGATCGAAAAGGGACAGTTATACGGTCTGATCGGCCCGAACGGTGCAGGCAAGACAACCGTATTCAATCTTCTGACCGGTGTGTACGCACCCGATGAAGGTTTCATCCGTCTGGACGGAACCGACATCACAAGGCTTAAGACCATCGAGATCAACCAGGCCGGCATTGCCAGAACGTTCCAGAACATCAGACTGTTCAAGGAACTCAGTGTGCTGGATAACGTCAAAGTCGGTCTGCACAACAAATTCCACTACTCAACGGTTGAAGGGCTTCTCCGCATGCCGCGCTACTTCAAGATGGAAAATCAGATGAACGAGCGCGCCATGGAACTGCTCAAGGTCTTTGATCTGGACCGGCAGGCTGATTATCTTGCTTCCAACCTGCCCTACGGCAAACAGCGTAAGCTGGAGATCGCCAGAGCCCTCGCTACGGATCCCAAGCTCCTGCTTCTGGACGAACCCGCTGCAGGCATGAACCCCAACGAGACCGGCGAACTGATGGAGACGATCCGTTTCGTACGCGATCATTTTGATATGACGATCCTTTTGATCGAGCATGATATGAAGCTGGTTTCCGGTATCTGCGAGAAACTGACGGTATTAACTTCGGCCGTGTATTATGTCAGGGCAACACCTCGGAGGTCCTCCACAATCCGGAAGTCATCACCGCATATCTGGGTGAATAAGACCGGTTACGATATAGGAGGCATTACATGTCATTATTGGAGATACATGATTTAGAAGTATATTACGGCGTGATCCAGGCGATCAAAGGCGTCAGCTTTCACGTGGATGAAGGTGAAGTCATCGCGCTGATCGGCGCAAACGGTGCCGGCAAGACCACGATACTGCATACGATCACGGGACTGATCGCCGCAGCGGCCGGATCCGTAACCTTTGATGATGTCAACATCTCGAAGATCCCGGCGCATAAGATCGTTTCGATGGGTATGGCACACGTTCCGGAAGGAAGACGTGTATTTGCCAATCTGACCGTTCTGCAGAACTTAAGGATGGGCGCGTATACCAGAAAAGACAAGGCTGAAGTGGACGCTTCCCTTGAGAACGTATACCACAGATTTCCACGTCTGAAGGAACGCCAGAACCAGATGGCCGGTACGCTCTCGGGCGGTGAGCAGCAGATGCTTGCCATGGGCCGGGCGCTGATGAGCCGTCCCAAGATCCTGCTGATGGACGAACCCTCCATGGGTCTCTCTCCCATCTACGTCAATGAGATCTTTGATATCATTCAGGAAGTCAGCAAAGCGGGCACAACCGTCCTGCTCGTCGAGCAGAACGCCAAGAAGGCACTTGCGATCGCAGACCGGGCCTATGTTCTCGAAACGGGTAAGATCGTTCTCGAAGGTAAGGCATCGGATCTTTTGAATAACGAAAACATCAAAAAAGCCTATCTGGGTGAATAGGAGGCGCACTATGGAAAACATCGTTATAACAGTCAACAGACAGTATGGCTCCGGCGGCAAAACGATCGCCAAGATGCTTGCCGAAAAGATGGGAGTCAAATACTACAACCGCGAGATCGTAAAACTTGCGTCCGAGGAAAGCGGGATCGACGAGGCCATGTTTGCCAAGGTGGATGAGAAAATGGTGAACTACAGTTTCTTAAAGCCCAAGAAGATCTATTCCGGCGAACTCAAAACACCCGATTCCTATGATTTTACCTCTGACGATAACCTCTTCAACTTCCAGGCCAAGGTGTTGAAGCAGCTCGCACAGAAGGAATCCTGCGTGATCGTCGGCAGATGTGCCAACTTCATCTTAAAGGACTATCCGAACGTAGTCTCCGTATTCGTACATGCCGATAAGGATTTCTGCAGGGAGCAGGCGCTTGCGCGTGTGTCGATCCCGGAAAAGGAAATCGACAAGTTCATCGAGAAGACGGATAAATTCCGTGCAGACTACTACAAATATCACACCGGCATGCACTGGCATGATCTGCGCGGTTACGATCTGTGTCTGAATTCCGGAAAACTCGGATTTGACAAATGTGTGGATGAGATCCTCTCCTACATCAAAGTAAGATTCGATCAATAAAAAACAGAAAAAGGTCTGATCATCCTTCCTCAAAGATGATCGTATCAAAGTCCTTCATCGCTTCCCTGATCTCCGCTTCGCCCTTCGGTGTCCAGCACACGCAGAAAGGATGAAAGAGGCGGCGGATCAGACGAAAGCCGAAGGACTTTTTTGCTTCCCTGAAATCGTATGCGATAAAATCAGGTCTGGATATCACGTTATAGGCCAGATTGGTGAGCAGAAATTCTCTACATCTGCCCTTTCCGGTATCCCGCATCAGGCAGGACAGCTGTCCTCTGACGACTTCGGGATGATGCTTCCGAAACCAGGCCACAAGGTAAGGACTGAAGGATTCCACGCACCACTTCCCGGAATAGGTCATCAGCATGTCATATGTCTTTTCGCAGAGTTCGTAATTCTTATCGCCGTTGTCCCACTTGATCTCACAGATCAGATCGACGCCGTCCAGAACCTGAAGCACCTCCGAAAACAGGGGGATCCTTTCATCGGTTCCGTTCAGATTTAGTTTACATAACTCATCATAGGTAAAATCACGCAGGTAACCATCCACACCGCACATGCGCTTTAAGTCCCCGTCATGAAACACCACGAGCCGGTGGTCCTTTGTCATCTGCACGTCGAGTTCCACGCCGCAGTTTCTCTCTCTCGCCCTGCGAAAAGCCCACAGGGAATTCTCGGGCACTTCGTTGTCGTGCAATCCTCTGTGGGCATATCGTTTACCTTGAAAACAGCTTATATCGTTTTTGTGCTTCATTGCTTGAACTTATCCTCTTTCAGGATCAGCAGACGGCGCCGTTTCTTGTCTCCGTAGAGCAGCACGTCCGCTTCCTTGAATAATTCGCGCAGCTTCATGCCGGCTTTGGCTTCGAACTTCAGACACCCGGCCGAGATCCCGAGGTAATAAGGGATCTGTGAAAAGCGGTTGAATTCTTCGCAATACCGGTGGATGCTCTCCACGCATGCGTCCGGATCAAAATCATCCGTTACGGCAAAGATCGCGGAAAACTCATCTCCGCCCGTGCGTCCGATCACGGGATCATAATCGCCGAGCACCTGTGTCAGCGCATTTGCGGTCAGTTTGATCGCCCGGTCGCCCTGATCGTGTCCGTAAGCGTCGTTGATCTGTTTGAGGTGATCCAGATCCGCCATCAGAACGGCAACCTGCTTGCCGGCGTGCTTATCGATCATGATACGCTCCTGCTGCAGGAAACCGTTACGGTTAAACACCGTAGTCAGGGCATCATGGTATGCCGCATAGTCGAGACGTCTGTTCTTCTCTTCCACTTCCGCCCTTGCGGCAGACTCCGCCGCCAGAAGGTCCAGATAGCGCATGCCGAGGCCAATCTCAAGCGCGAACATATAGTAATGCTCGATCTCCTGATAGCCGATCTGCAGTTCCAGCACGCCGTACTGGTATTCCTCAAAGAACAGGAGGAAAACAACGCTGCAGCCGGTATGCGGCGCCTCCGGCCGTTTGACATGATCCAGTTCCAGACGCGGCATCTCATCATCTTCAAACTGCTGGCAGACACCGTCCTTGCATATGATGGAAACATAGACGGATTCCGGTACGAATGACGGGTCCTCCCTGTGCAGGATCTTATAGGGTTTCAGGAGCAGCATGCGTGCTCTCTTTAATCTCTCGTTCTCCATCACGGAAGCGATCATCTCACGATACGCGTTCCGGTCAGGCGCGCACAGCATGGCACGTGTGATCGAAGCACCGCTTAAGATCCGCTGGCGCATATTACGAAGATCCACAAAGCTGTTGATCAGCTGTTCCTTATCTGTAGCAGAAGAATCTTCCGCCGGTTTGCAGTACTTGCAGCCGCACGAACCCCTGATCATGATCTTGGGCTTATACGCGCGGGATTCAGGCAGTTTCTCACCCAGCATCTGCATGGCCAGGTCAAAGATCTGCGCTGCCATCTCGGGATAGTCCTGACGTACCGTGGTGAGCGGCGGATCCAGATAGGGCGCAACGCTGATATCGTCAAAGCCTGTCAGCATCACATCTTTACCGATGGTCAGCCCGTGTTTTCTGGCAACCCGGTAAACCGCCAGTGCCATTTCATCATTGGCCGATACGATCGCATCCGGATGCGATCCGTCCGAAAACAGTACCTCGACCTCTTCATCAACACTTTCGCCGTAATTACCCTGCACAAAATACTTATCGTCAAATGTCAGGCCGTACTCCTGCAGCGTATCCAGAAAAGCCTTTAAACGCTCCTGGGCGCTCTGGTTCTCTTTCGGGCCTGCGATGAACGCAAACTTCCTGCAGCCGTGCACCTTGATCAAATGCTCGGTACATGACCTGATCCCGTACGCGTTGTCCAGGACCAGACTCCGGCTGTATTCGTTGTCTCCGGAATTCTCCAGAAAAATTGTCGGGAGTTTGGGCAGAAGGGACAGCACCCTTTCCGCTTCCTCTTTCGTCCTGCTGATCGTCAGCGTCGCGCCGGATACGATCAGAAGGTCAAAATCATCATAACGGCTGTATGTCGAAAGGCAGGAAAACTGATAGTCATTCTTGCTGCCTTCCGCCATCATTTCGTTCATGTAGAAATGATTCTCGGTGCCCAGAAAAAACTTCGCACGGACGCCGTTTTCCTCAAACAGATCCCAGAGTTCTTTTACCAGTTGCTGCGTTCGGTCTGCAAGATAGTTCCAAAACATGCAGCCGACGCGGATCGTCTTCTTCTCCATACAATATAACCCGTCATATCCTGCTGTAGTGCTTGTACTGTCTGCTCCCCCTCCGGTGTTGCTGCCCGGCACCCCTGTTGCCGGGTTTCCTCAGGCATTTGCCATTTCACATAGTTCCTTCAGCATTTTGGGCAGTTCCGTATCCATGTTCTCGTTGGAAAACTGGCAGGTGCCCACTTTCTTATGGCCGCCGCCGTTGTATTTCAGCATCAGGCTGCCGACATCGATCGTGCAGGTCCTGTTTAAGATACTGTAACCGACTGCCGCGGAGCATCCCTGTCCGCCTCTTCCCGATACGATCCAGGCCGAGATGTTCTGCTCGGGATACATGCTGTAGATCATGAAGCGGTTGCCGGTATAGATCGGATCCACACCTCTTAAGTCGGAAATGATCACATTCCCTTCCGTTCTGGTGTGCGCCTGAACCATCTCTTTGAACTTGGCCGTCTGCTCCATGTAAACGTCAATACGTTCCTGTACATCCGGCATGGCAAGGATCTCTTCGGTAGACTTGTCCTTGCATGCGACCATCAGTTTCTCCATCAGCTGATAGTTGGAAACCGTAAACTGCCTCCAGCGTCCGAGCCCCGTTCTGGGATCCATCAGGAAACCTACCAGGATCCATCCCTGCGGGTTCATGATCTCGTCGATCGTCAGATCGCCGGAATCCACCTTGTCAACGGCGGTCATCATGTCGTCAAAGTTCGGGAACGTCTCCTTGCCGCCGTAGTACTCGTAAATGATGCGTGCGCAGGACGGTGTGATCCTGCTCTCGCCTTTGTATTTGCCTTCCAGCTGCAGTCTTTCATGCTCACTGGAATGATGGTCAAACCATAGACCGCACCCTTCCACATAGGGAACATTTGCCAGGCAGTCGTTGCTGTTGATCTCCACAAGGCCGTCCTGCAGATCCTTCGGATGCGCGAATGTCCAATGATCGACAACACCTGCCGCCAGCAGAAGCGCGCCGCATGCCAGTCCGTCAAAATCTGAACGCGTAACCAATCTCATAGCCATTGATCTTCACCTCCAAAATTCCGTGTATATCTTACTTCGCCGCCTTCTGGCTGATCGCAGCCTGTGCCGCCGCAAGTCTTGCGATCGGAACACGGAACGGTGAGCAGCTGACATAGTCAAGGCCGATCTCATTGCAGAATTCCACAGACGAAGGATCGCCGCCGTGCTCGCCGCAGATCCCGACATGCAGCTGCGGGTTCACCGGCTTGCCGAGTTCCATGG
>JAGCXZ010000003.1 GCA_017961065.1 Lachnospiraceae bacterium | reverse complement strand
TGATCGTGGCCACCCTGCTTGTGGACGAAACGATCATATCGCATCTCGGCTATGACAACATGAACGAACCGTCCGTCTCAAAGAAGATGGTTGTCAATACCATAGCATTTTCGATGGTCACGCTGGTGCTTTCGACCATCATCAGCTTCTCCGCGATCTATCTGATCCGTGACTCGGCGGTGAGCGGCTCCAAAAAGCTTGGCGATGATGCTTCTTCCATCAGTACGTCGGCGATGATCAGCGAACTGGAAAACAATACGATGCGGCAGGCCGCGGACAAGGCAAAGCTTGCGGAACAGAAGCTTGCGACATATTCCAATTCCGTCACGGTTTCCGCCAAATACGCAACGGCCCTGTATCAGAGAGCAAACGACTATCCTCGCAGAACGGTTGAGTTTGCCAAAGAGGAGAACGCCGGCAAGTGGACGATGCAGCTGTTGCTTGCCGATGAGAACGTCAAATACGAAGAGATCGAAGAGGAGAGCCTGCTTCTTGGAAACATGGAGGACGTCTTCACGCCGATCGTTGATGATCTGAACAATGTCCTTACGATCTACCTGGGGACCGAGGACGGGATGATGATCAGTTTCGACAGGGATTCCCAGCTTGCAGCCGGCGATCAGTACTATGAGTATCGGGATTCCGGCTGGTACAATCTGGGCAAGGAAAGCGACGGCTGTGTATTTACCAATACCTACTGGGACGGATGGGGCAGAGGCCTTACTATCACCTGTGTCGCACCGTTCTATGACAGGTCGGGCAAATTCACGGGATGCGTGGCAATGGATATCCTCATGGCCGATCTGAACAAGTCCATGGTCAGCGAGGGTATCGTGGATCCCGTTGTGGCTACAATGATCGATGCAAAAGGCGATATCATCGCAAGCGGTGATATCGACCCGGATTCCCAGGAGACATTTAACGTTTTTGATGAAAAGGCAGGTTCCTATTTAAGACCGGTCGCAAGAGAGATCCTTGACAAGAAGAACGGTATCATCAGCACGGGAGAAGACGCGGATGCGGTTTATGTGACGTTTGCGACGATCGAGTCGACAGACTGGACGCTCTGTATCGCGAGTCCCGTTTCCACCGTGATCGCTCCCGCAAAGGACATCAAGGAAAGCATTACCGCCAATACCGATTCGGTCGTATCCTCGGTACTGCAAGGGGTACTGCGCGTGATCAGGAGCTGTCTGGTACTGACCGCCGTGATCCTGCTTGTGATCACGCTGACGGCAGGACATTTCTCTCGCAAGATCACCGATCCGCTGAAGGAGCTTACTTCGGATGTCAATGAGATCAGTGAAGGAAATCTGGACAGGCGTACGCAGGTCAGCACGGATGACGAGATCGGAAACCTTGCCGTCAGCTTTAACCACATGACGGATTCCCTGCAGCACTACATTGCCGATCTCAGGGAGGTAACGGCCAGGGAAGAGAGGCTTGCCGGAGAACTTGCGGTAGCAACGAATATCCAGGCAAGCATGCTGCCCAAGAATTTTGATACGTTCTCGTCCCATAAGGCATTTGATCTGTATGCGACCATGACGCCCGCCAAAGAGGTCGGCGGGGATTTCTATGACTTCTTCTTTACCGATGACGATCATCTCGGACTCGTTATGGCCGATGTATCCGGCAAGGGTGTTCCGGCAGCACTCTTCATGGTGATCGCCAAGACACTCATCAAGAACCGCGCGCTGCTCGGCGGTTCGCCTGCAGAGGTGCTCCGCTATGCCAACGAGATGCTGTGTGAGCAGAACGAGGAACAGCTCTTTGTGACCGTTTGGATGGCGATCATAGAGATCTCCACAGGAAAAGGACTTGCCGCAAACGCAGGACATGAGCATCCGGTGATCAAACGCGCGGGCGGGAAATGGGAACTCGTGGAATACAGACATTCCCCTGCCGTTGCGACAATGGATGGCATCATGTTCCGAGAGCATGAATTTGAGATCCACCCGGGGGACAGCCTTTTCGTATATACCGACGGCGTTCCGGAGGCCTCGAGAGAAGACCGTGAGATGTACGGAACCGAAAGGATGCTTGACGTATTAAACCGTCAGGATCATGCAACATGCGAACAGCTGCTCGCATCCGTCAAAGAAGACATCGATACATTCGTTGCGGGTGCGGACCAGTTTGATGACATCACGATGATGACCGTATCGTGGCACTAGGATCCAAATAAATAATCATGAGAAATACCCTCTGTGGAGAACAGAGGGTATCTTTTTGTCCGCGAGTGGAAAACAATCCTGTTTTTGCGTAATTTTTCGCATATTTTCGCGCTTTTTTACTTGCCAGAACAGGCTCAAAACTGTATTATTTTTTTATGGTGTTTTTTATTTCCGGACCGGTCTGTCCGGCATATACGCAAAGAGAGAAAACGGTCTATGTGGAACAGAAAAACAGTGACTGCGGATGATGAGGGGATCAGAGGTGTTACGGAATTTGTCCGTGAGCACTTAAACAGCCTCGGAATGCGCGAAAAGGAATCGGAAAAAGTGGTCCTTGC
>JAGCXZ010000314.1 GCA_017961065.1 Lachnospiraceae bacterium | reverse complement strand
TTGCGTTAAAACTTCCGAGCACGCTTCCCTGGTGGATCGCCGTGATCGGCGGTGTTTTCGCGATCCTTGTGGTCAAGATGCTGTTTGGCGGGATCGGCCAGAACTTCATGAACCCGGCACTGGGTGCCAGATGTTTTCTGGTGATCTGCTTTACGGCAAGGATGACGACGTTCACCTATGACGGTGTTACGACGGCAACGCCTCTGGCGCTCTTAAGAAGCGGAGAGTCAGTTAATACCTGGAATATGATGATCGGAAAGATCCCGGGAACGATCGGTGAGACGAGTGCTCTTGCGATCATGGCGGGCGCGCTGTTTTTGATCATATTTGACGTGATCGATATGCGGATCCCGGGTACCTATATCCTTACGTTTGCGATCTTTATGGGATTGTTTGGCGGATACGGATGGGATCCTTACTATCTGACCGCGCAGCTTGCAGGCGGAGGACTGATGCTCGGCGCATTCTTCATGGCAACAGACTATGCGACGAGCCCGATCACACCGCTCGGCAAGATCGTCTTCGGCGTGATCCTCGGTATCCTGACCGGTATATTCCGTGTGTACTCAAGCTCAACGGAAGGAGTCAGCTACGCGATCGTTATCAGCAACCTGCTGGTTCCGCTCATTGAGAGAGCCACGATCCCGAAATGCTTTGGCAAAGGAGGGGAGAGTCGATGAAGATATTGAAAGACACCCTGATCCTGACGATCATTACCGTGATCGCCGGATTAAGCCTTGGTTATGTATATGAGATCACCAAAGAACCGATCGCGGCGTCCCGCGAAAAGGCCAAGCAGGATGCTTACCGTGCGGTATTTACGGAGGCGGATTCCTTTGCGGAAGGAGAGATCTCCCATGTGGATAACGCGGACGCGATCCTGGATGGTGCAGGTCTTGGGAAAGTAACGATCGATGAGGCACTGGATGCGCTCGATGCGTCCGGCAACCCGGTCGGCTGCGTCCTTAAAGTAACGGATTCCGAAGGATACGGCGGCGACATCACGATCGCGATGGGGATCAGATCCGAAGGTACCTTAAACGGGATCGAGATCCTGAGCATTTCCGAGACGGCAGGTCTTGGCATGAAAGCCACACAGCCGGAATTCAAGGATCAGTTCAAGAATAAGAACGTGACACAGTTTACCTATACAAAGACAGGTGCACAGAATGAATACGAGATTGATGCGCTTTCGGGTGCAACGATCACGACGCGTGCCGTACTGAACGCCGTGAACGGCGGTCTGGCATACGCCCAAACGATGATGGGAGGTGCCATGTAATGAAAAAAGCAATCGAACGCCTGTATAACGGGCTTTTAAAAGAAAATCCGACGTTTGTCCTGATCCTTGGCATGTGTCCGACGCTGGCCGTAACAACTTCGGCCGTTAACGGACTCGGCATGGGACTGACCACAACAGCGGTCCTGATCCTTTCCAACATGCTGATCTCCATGCTGCGCAAGATCATCCCGGACGGCGTGCGTATCCCCGCGTTCATTGTAGTGATCGCAAGTTTCGTGACGGTCGTCCAGCTCCTGCTGGAAGGTTATCTGCCGTCCCTTTACGAATCACTCGGTCTCTATATCCCGCTGATCGTGGTTAACTGCATCATCCTGGGAAGAGCGGAAGCGTATGCTTCCAAGAATAATGTGATCCTGTCGATCTTTGACGGGATCGGCATGGGCTTAGGCTTTACCGTTGCGCTGACACTGATCGGCGCGATCCGCGAGCTGCTCGGTACGGGAGCGGTATTCGGATACCGCGTTCTGCCGGAAGCCTATGAACCGCTGACGATCTTTATCCTCGCGCCCGGCGCGTTCCTTGTCCTGGCTTTTCTGATCGCGATCATGAACAAGATCAACCTGATGAAGGGCAGATCGACCGGCAAGGGCGGAAACTGCGACAAACTCTGCGAGGAATGTTCCAATCACGCCTGCATGGGCAGACAGCTTAGCGTAAAGGAGGGCAAATAAATGAGTAATCTCTTAGCGATCGCGATAGGCTCCGCCTTTATCAGCAATGTTGTTTTAAGCCAGTTCCTCGGCATCTGTCCGTTCCTCGGCGTATCCAAGAAAGTCAAGACGGCGCTCGGCATGGGCTCGGCCGTTGTCTTTGTCATCACGCTTGCATCCGCAGTGGCGAGCCTGGTCTACACTTATGTGCTCGTTCCGCTGGATATCACATATCTGCAGACGATCGTCTTCATTCTGGTCATTGCCGCTCTGGTACAGTTTGTGGAAATGTTCCTGAAGAAGACCATGAAAGGCCTGTATCAGGCGCTCGGCGTATACCTGCCCCTGATCACGACCAACTGCGCCGTTCTCGGTGTTGCGCTGACAAACGTGCAGAAGGGTTACGGGCTGCTGGAGAGCGTTGTGAACGGTTTTGCCGTTGCGTTCGGTTTCCTGATCTCGATCACGATCATGGCCGGACTGCGTGAGAGCATGGAATACAACGATATCCCCAAAGCATTTCGCGGCATGCCGCATGTTTTACTGACAGCGGCACTGATGGCGATCGCGTTTTTCGGATTTGCGGGTCTCAAATAGGAGGATGGAATGAATACAACGGGAATTATCATAGCAGTTGCATGCGTCGGAGGAGTCGGCCTGTTCATCGGGATCTTCCTCGGCGTCTTTGGCAAATACTTCAGGGTTGAGACAGATCCGCGCGAGGATGCCGTTCTGGATGCGCTTCCGGGCAACAACTGCGGCGGATGCGGATATCCCGGCTGCTCGGGACTTGCTGCGGCCATCGTGGCGGGAACGGCACCGGTAAATGCCTGCCCCGTGGGCGGGGCTCCGGTCGGCGCCAAGATCGCCGAGATCATGGGCGTGGAAGCGGGAGAATCGATCCGTCAGGTGGCGTTTGTCAAGTGTAAGGGAACCTGCGATAAGGCAAAAGAGCAGTATGCATATTACGGACAGGAAGATTGTCAGATGCTTCCGTTCGTGCCCGATGGCGGTGCCAAGGCATGCGCATACGGATGTCTGGGATTCGGCAGTTGTGTGAAGGCATGTCAGTTTGATGCGATCCATGTTCTGGACGGTGTCGCTACCGTGGACAAAGAGCGGTGCAAGGCCTGCGGAAAATGTATCGAGGCCTGTCCGAAGCATCTGATCGAGCTGATCCCTTACGAGAGTTATGTGGGAGTTGCGTGCTCTTCGCATGAGAAGGGACCTGTGGTCATGAAAGTCTGCGAAGCGGGTTGTATCGGATGCGGTCTGTGCGCCAAATCCTGCGAGAAGGGTGCGATCACCGTTACCGATTTTCTTGCGCATGTGGATCAGAGTCTGTGCGTCGGCTGTATGGCCTGCGCGGAGAAGTGTCCGAAGAAGTGTATCGTACGCCTGTCGTGAGTTATTAGTCTACATGATGGATCACGTTGGCCCGGTCGATCAGATAGGCTTCCGTTTGGTCCAGTGAGGAGATCAGATCACAGGCTTTGTCGTATCCGAGCAGCATGCAGATCGTACTGTATGCATCGGCATCGACGGAACTGTCAGTGATCACAACGGCGGCGTTTAAGCCGTTTTCTGCAGGATAGCCGGTATACGGATCCAGGATATGATGGTAGTTCGTTCCGTTTAAGGTAAAATAGCGCTGATAAGTTCCGCTGGTCACAACGGAGCGGTCATTGACATCAACCTCAGCAAGGACAGCGCCCGTATCGTCAAAAGGGGTCTGCAGTCCGATCCGGAACGGAGAACCGTCAGGCTTTGTGCCGATCGTCTGGATATTGCCGCCGAGATTGATCAGGGCGGAAGAGATGCCTTCCCGTAGCAGGGATTCTTTGATCCTGTCGGCGATGTAGCCTTTGGCAACGGCGCCGAGATTGACCTGCGCACCGGAAGAAAGCGCGATCTCATTGTCCGGATAAAATTCGATATTGTGATAATCCACCTTTGCTGCAGCTTCCTGAAGCAGGGTGTCATCCGGGATGTTTTCGTGGGTTTCATTCTGAAAATCCCAGAGCGCATACAGGGGCTGGATCGTGACATCCAGAAGACCGCCCGAGATTTCCGCGTAGGTGACGGACTGTTTCAGAAGGGCATAGGTATCATCCGATACTTTGATTTTTTCACCGTTTGCATGGTTCAGGCGGTAAACATCGCTTTGAGGATCCGAGATGCCGAACAGCTTTTCATAGGATCCGCAGAGCGCATAAGCCTTATCCAGAACGCTTTCGGCGTGTGATTTTTCCGTATCATATACGGTAATGCCGATCACGGTGTCGAGTGCGAATCCGGATCTGGTATAGGGCTGCGCCATCCTGTCACAGCCGGCTGCTGACAGCAGCAACAGGCTTAAGACCAGGATCGGAAAAGTTTTTGCGATCATTCTTTTCATAATAAAATAATCTAGCACATGTCGGGTTTTTGTGTCAAAGACGGGAGAGGATCATGTCCGGTTTCTATGATAATACGGATGACGACAAAACCGTAAAAAAGACCATAGTCGGAGCGGTACTGGCGGCAAGTCTTACGTTTCTTGCCTTTCTTCTGCTGCTGTATCATAACACCAAACCTGCCGAAACCCCGAAGGAAAACAAACCTGCGGAGGAGACGGTATCCGAAGAAGAGGATCTTGAGATCGGCAAGAGCAACAAGAGGTCGCAGGATCTGGATTTCTGGGATATGTTCCGTTCCGATCCCGCGGAAGAAAAAGACGTCGAGCGCGACGATGCCGAGGGCAAACCTGCCGTGTTCACGGAACAGGGGCCGCAGCCCGACAAGATCGGGGAAGGTGTTCCGGAGGAGACGGACACGAAATGGGATACGGGCGATCCCAATGACGGCAAGCATATCGCTGTCACGGATCCCGACGGGAAAACCACCTGGTATGAGATCTTAGACATCCCCAGATCAACTTATTCAGCTACCTTTGTCAAAAAGACGGAGCAAGGGTCGCTGACCTATGACGGGCCGAATCTTAAATCGGCTTCCGGTGCGATGCTTTGCAGCGATCAGAGCGCGGCCGATCTAAGCGCCATGAAGGAAGCGGGGCTGTCGTTTGTTATGCTGCGTTCGATCGTAAGGGACGGCACAAACGGAGCGGTGGTTCCGGATGCGGCATTTTCGGCTCTTGCGCAGAAAGCAAAAGATGCGGGCCTGTTTGCAGGCGTTTACGTGGATTCTGCCGCTACGACGACCGATGAAGCGGTGGAAGAGGCCAATTACGCGATCGCGTCGGCCAAGACTATAGAGGCATCCTATCCGGTTGCCATTTCCGTACCGGACCGCACGAGCGGTGACAACAGGATGCACAAGCTCAATAACGAGGAACGTACCGGGATCGTCAAGGCGTTCTGCGACCAGGTGCGGAGCTTCGGCATGAAGCCGCTGATCCGGGCAACGAAAGCGGATCTGATCACGAGACTCAATGTGGAAGATTTAAGTGCCTATGATATCTGGGTCTGCGACAGCGGACCGGCCGAAAACGGCAACCCGTACTATACCGATTATCCCTATGTTTTCACGATGTGGGGGTACGGAAAGGCCGAAAATATCACGGGTTTTGACCCCTCCACACAGATGATGCTCTCTTTTGTGAATTATGAACAACATTAGTGTAATAATTCGTTAATATTTTTTTATTAAATTTGTAAAAAACAATTGAAAAAAAATCTCTATGTGCTATAATCTCTAATGCGAATCCTTGCAAATCTGTCGGGGGGCACATTTGCCTGGAGGAAGGAGATTGTATGAAATCGAGATTCAGCCGGACACGGGATTTCTTCTCCGTTGTTTCGAAGGATACCCATTTATGGGTGATCGGCGTGCTCGTAGGTGCGATCCTGTTAAGCGCAAGTTTCTACCTGGAACCCTTTAACAGAGACTTCTTTGCACAGAGTAAAAACGTAAACGCAGCCGAAAAAGAAGCAACCGATCCGGAAGTATACAATATCAGTTCGAAGTACGCTGAAGGCAAGGCTGACCCGTACATGAGGGTTACCAGAAGCCTGGAAGTGATCACCGTGAATGAAAATCATGATCTTCCGGTTACCATGGAAGAATATGATATGCTCTGCAGGATCGTTACATCGGAAGCCAATTCCGAGGACGTCAAGGGGCAGATGCTGATCGCCAACGTTGTTATGAACCGCGTGAAATCCGATATCTTCCCGAACACCATCGAGGAAGTCATCTTATCACCGGGACAGTTCGATCCGGTTGAAACGGGTGCCTACTACAGTGTTGAACCGACGGACGAGGCAAAGGAAGCCGTGATCAGGGCGCTGAGCGGTGAAGATGATTCACAGGGCGCGCTTTACTTCCAGAAGAGTGCGGCTACCATCTGGGGCGATTACGAATTCCTCTTCAGATACGGCGGACATTCTTTCTATAAATAATATGAGTTAAATAATAATCAAGACCTCTGCGGATGCAGAGGCCTTTTTTTGCGTGAAGGTACCGGCCGGGCAGGTAAGAATGGATGCGATACGTCTTAAGGCAGATGCACGTACGTTAAGGCAGACGTGCGGATATGACGGTCTTTGCGTAGAGGTCGGCGTATTCTCTCGGAGACAGGGATTCGATATAGTTTTGCCGGTAATGCCGCCCGAATCTGCCTTCCAGACGGTCGGCAGCTTTGTTGTAGGCAATCGCGGCGGTTTCCGCGTCGTCATAGTAGCCGATAACAAAAGTCCCGTTCACAAGGATGGAGGCTTTATAGACGGTTTGTCCCTTTTTCTGCGTTTTCTGTACGCCTATGTAGGGATTGATCACTTCGATGTTCTCGTAGCGGAAATCGGTCCGGTCATTGTTGATGAACCGGTAGTCCCGGTCAAGCACGGCATGGCTTTTGATCCCGTAGCGGCTCAGCAGATTGACCTGCATCCCGTAGTCGGCCACAAACAGATGGTTGCCTCTCTTTACGATCTTGTGACCGGCATAGTAGAACAGATCGTCGATATCGAATTTATAGTACAGTTCCTTGGTGAAATAGTATTCGAAATAGCGTTCCTGCAGATAGATCGGATTGGCGAAGAAAACATCGTTATCGCGGAAGTTGATGATCGAAACGTATTTTTCGAAAGGGATCGTGAAGCGGTGCGGATTGTATTCGCGGATCGTCAGGTTATCGGAGCGGCAGAGGCGCAGCGCGTCCCGGTAGGCATCATGCGCGTCTTTTTCGGTTTCAAAACTCCCGAGACTGATGTGCCTGTTCCGAAATGTAAAGGAACTGCGATAGTAGGTTTCCCCGTTTTTTTTCTGTGTCCGATATACGCCTGGCTGCGACATGACCACCCCGTTACAGAGCATTGTTTCGGATCCGCTCTTCCTGTCATCAGTTTATCGAAATCTGAAAAAAATATCAATATCTTGTATGTTTCACACCAAAAGTATGCTATATTTAATGTATGGCAAAATCACCGAACCAAAAACTGAAGCTCTTAAGACTGCGGGATATCCTGCTCAACAGAACCGACGAAGCGCACCCGATGACGACACAGCAGCTGATCGATGCGCTGGATCAGTACGGGATCTGCGCCGAGCGCAAGAGCATCTATTCCGATCTTGAGGAACTTGAGTTTTACGGTCTCGATATCATCAAGACCGGCGGGCGCAAGAATCAGGGCTATTATGTCGGCGCCAGGGATTTTGAACTTGCGGAATTAAAGCTTCTGGTCGATGCGGTATCCGCATCGAAATTTATCTCGGAGAGCAAGACGCGGCAGCTGATCGAGAAACTGTCGGCACTGACGACGAAATACGATGCGCGTCAGCTCAACAGACAGGTCTTTGTCGCCAACCGCAATAAGACGGTCAACGAGCAGGTACTCTACCAGATCGACGCGATCCATGCGGCCATGCAGCAGAACAGGATGATCTCGTTCCAATATATGGAATGGAACGCGACAAAACGCCTTGTTTTAAGGAAAGACGGGGCGCTTTACCGCATGAGTCCGAAGGCGCTGATCTGGGATGACGAGAATTACTATCTGATTGCCTGGGATTCCGAAGCGCAGATCTGCAAGCATTTCCGTGTGGACAAGATCAAGAACATCACGGTACTGGATGATCCGGCGGAGAACCCGGGGATCGAGATCGACGCGGCATCCTATTCGCGCAGGATGTTCGGCATGTTTGACGGGAAACTGACAGATGTCACAATCAGATGTCCGATCGGCATGGTCGGGATTTTGATCGACAGGTTCGGGAAAGATATTACGATCCGCGCAGACGGACTCAACCATTGTCTGGTGAGAACGCAGGTCGCGGTCAGTACCCAGTTTTTCGGATGGCTGTGCGGACTCGGAAGCGGGTTTACAATCACATCCCCCGCGGAAGTATCGGAAGCATACCGTGCGCACCTGCGTTCCGTTCTGGAACAGTACGGTGAACAGGGAACGGATTGATTCATTAAGGGAGAAGTAAGATGGATACGAATACGAATGTATACAGCGAGGATTATTCGGTCAGGTTTCAGCCGGATCATCCCGTTCAGATGGTCAAAAAAGACGGAACGCTTGAGCCGTTTAATGTACAGAAGGTGATCGATGCGGTAGGGAAGAGCGCATACCGTGCGCTGACCGAGTTCACGCCGCATGAAAAGGAGCAGATCTGCCAGGGCGTGGTGGATAAAGTCAACGAACTCAATGTCGACAGGCTTCCGATCCCGATCATGCACAATATCGTCGAGACGGTGCTTGAAGAGATCAAGCCGATCGTTGCCAAGAGCTACCGGGATTACCGCAATTACAAGCAGGACTTTGTCCGCATGCTGGATGACGTCTATAAGAAGTCCCAGTCCATCATGTATATCGGGGACAAGGAGAATTCCAACACGGATTCCGCATTGGTATCAACGAAGCGGTCCCTGATCTTCAACCAGCTGAACAAGGAACTCTACCAGAAGTTCTTCATGACGACGGAAGAGATCCAGGCCTGCCGCGACGGCTATATTTATGTGCATGATATGTCCGCAAGGCGCGATACCATGAACTGCTGCCTGTTCGATGTGGCAACGGTTCTCTCCGGCGGCTTTGAGATGGGAAATATCTGGTACAACGAGCCAAAGACCCTCGATGTTGCTTTTGACGTGATCGGCGATATCGTTCTTTCGGCTGCCTCCCAGCAGTACGGCGGTTTCACGATCCCGAGCGTCGAGACGATCCTGAAACCGTATGCGGAAAAATCATACAAAAAGTATATCGAGAAATACGAAGCGCTCGGCATCGGCAGTGAACGTGCCGAGGAAGAAGCGATCAAGGATATCACAAGAGATTTCGAGCAGGGATTTCAGGGCTGGGAATACAAATTCAATACCGTGGCAAGTTCCCGCGGGGACTATCCGTTCATTACGGTCACGGCAGGAACGGGAACCAGCCGGTTCGAGAAAATGGCTACGATCCAGCTCCTGAACGTGAGACGCAAGGGACAGGGTAAACCGGAATGCAAGAAGCCGGTGCTTTTCCCGAAGATCGTATTCCTTTATGATGAGAATCTGCACGGCCCGGGCAAGGAACTCGAGGACGTGTTCGAAGCGGGCGTGCTCTGTTCTTCCAAGTCCATGTATCCCGACTGGCTGAGCCTGACGGGCAAAGGCTATATCGCAAGCATGTACAAACGTTACGGCAAGATCATTTCCCCGATGGGATGCAGGGCATTCCTTTCTCCGTGGTATTAGTGAGGCGGCATGCATCCGGCGGATGATGACGATGTGCCTGTATTCGTCGGACGGTTCAATATCGGTGCCGTATCGCTCCACCTGCCGATGATCCTGGCTAAGGCGAGACACGAGAGCCGTGATTTTTACGAGGTGCTTGACTATTATCTGGAACTGATCCGCGGCCTCCACAAACGGACATACGCGTATCTTGGTGAGATGAGAGCCTCCACGAATCCGCTCGCCTACTGCGAGGGCGGATTCTATCAGGGCCATCTGAAACTGACGGATAAGATCAAACCGCTCCTCAAATACGCGACCGCATCCTTCGGGATCACGGCCTTTAACGAACTGCAGGAGCTCTATAACGGCAAATCACTTGTCGAGGACGGCGCTTTTGCGATCGAGGTGCTCGAGCACATCAACCAGAAGATCGCACAGTTCAAAGAGGAAGACGGCAATCTCTACGCGATCTACGGAACGCCGGCAGAGAGCCTGTGCGGACTGCAGGTGAAGCAGTTCCGTTCCAAATACGGGATCATTGAAGGGGTTTCGGACCGTGAATACGTGTCCAACAGCTTCCACTGCCACGTTACGGAAGACATCACGCCGATCGAGAAACAGGATCTGGAGGGCCGGTTCTGGGAACTGTGCAACGGCGGCAAGATCCAGTATGTCAAATACCCGATCGATTATAATCTCGAAGCGATCAAGACACTGATCCGCAGAGCCATGGACATCGGATTTTACGAAGGGGTCAACATGTCGCTCGCGTATTGCGATGATTGCGGACATCAGGAACTGGAAATGGATGTCTGCCCCAAGTGCGGCAGCAGAAACCTGACCAAGATCGACAGGATGAACGGATATCTGTCCTATTCCAGGGTACACGGAGACACGAGACTGAATGAGGCCAAGATGGCCGAGATCGCAGAAAGGAAGAGCATGTAGCCATGAGATACCATGACATTACCAAGGCCGACATGCTCAACGGTGACGGCCTGCGCGTGGTGCTGTGGGTGTCAGGCTGTTCCCATTGCTGCAAAGGCTGTCAGAATCCGATCACCTGGGATCCGGAGGGCGGTCTGCTCTTTGATGAGGAAGCAAAGAACGAGATCTTTGAGCAGCTGGAACTGCCGTATATCTCAGGCATCACCTTCAGCGGCGGTGATCCGCTGCATCCGGCAAACAGC